>CALERM010000118.1 GCA_937907715.1 uncultured Clostridia bacterium | reverse complement strand
TGTGTATTTCTCGCTTTTCAAACCGCAGAATTGGTGGAAAAGATCCGCCGAAGCTTGAAGACGCAATTGCGCGGTGCTGCCCTTATTCTACGTCTTTCATCGTCAGACTGATGCGCTTTCGCTTTTCATCGACCTCCAGCACCCGGACCTTCACCACATCGCCGACCGAGACAACCTCGGACGGGTGCCTGATATATTTATTGCAGACCTGCGAGATATGCACCAGACCGTCCTGATGTACGCCGATGTCCACAAAGACGCCGAAGTCAATGACGTTGCGCACCGTGCCGCTCAGCTCCATGCCGGGCTTGAGGTCCTTCAGCTCCAGAACGTCAGTCCGGAGAATCGGCGCGGGCAGCTCGTCGCGCGGGTCGCGTCCGGGCTTGACCAGCTCCTTGACGATATCGAGCATTGTAGGAACGCCGATCTGGCAATCGCCGGCAAGCTTCTGCTCGCCGTAGAGCTTGACGCGCGCGGGCAGCTCCTGCAACTTCTGCGTGCCGACATCCGTGAGCTTGAGTCCGCAGCGCGTGAGCAGTTCCTCCGCCGCCTTGTAGGATTCCGGGTGTACGCCCGTATGGTCCAGCACCTTCGCGCTCTCCGGCACGCGCAAAAAGCCTGCCGACTGCTCAAATGCCTTGGGTCCCAGCTTCGGCACCTTCTTGAGCTGCGCGCGCGAGGTAAACGCGCCGTTTTCCTCCCGGTAGGCGACGATGTTCTTAGCCGTCGTCGCATTCAGACCAGAGACCTGCTTCAAAAGCGGCATGGACGCCGTGTTCACGTCTACACCCACCGCATTGACGCAGCTTTCGACCACCGCGCCGAGCGCGCTGTCCAGCTCCTTTTCCGGCATATCGTGCTGATACTGCCCCACGCCGATCGCCTTGGGGTCAATCTTGACCAGCTCTGCCAGCGGGTCCTGCAAGCGCCGGGCAATCGAAACCGCCGAGCGGAGGTTCACGTCGTACTGCGGGAATTCCTCCGCCGCAAGCCTGGACGCCGAATAGACCGACGCGCCCGCCTCATTGACAATCATATACGAAACGCCGGGGCATTTGCGAATCAGCTCGACCGCCATCGCCTCCGTCTCGCGCGAAGCGGTGCCGTTGCCGATGGCAAGATGGCGCACACCGTATCGATCAATCAGCTTTTTGAGGCTGTCGATTGCCTCCTGCTTTTTGCGCTCGGAAAACGTCGGATAGACGACCGTCGTATCGAGAACCTTCCCCGTCGCGTCGATCACCGCAACCTTGCAGCCGTGCGCGTAGCCTGGGTCGAGTCCCATTGTGATGAAGCCCTTCACCGGCGGCTGCATCAGAAGCGGACGCAGGTTCAGCGCAAAATTGCCGATTGCCGCCTCGTTTGCCGTATCGGTCAGACTCGTGCGAAGCTCGCGCTCCAGACTGGGCGCAAGCAGCCGGTCGAAGTTATCCTCCGCCGCCGCAATCAGAAACGCCATCGCGGGCGTTCCGGGCTTGACCACATGCCGCCTGACCAGCTGCATCGCCTGCGCGCGGTCCAGGTCCAGCGAGACTTTCAAATAGCCCTCTTTTTCTCCGCGGTTGAGCGCGAGAATCTGGTGGCTCTGTAATTTTGCAATCGGCTGGTTAAATTCATAGTAAAGCCGGTACACGGAGTCCTCGTCCGGCTTTGCCGCCCGGCTCTGGCAGAGCGCCCGCTTCTGCATCATGGCGCGCAGGCTCTTGCGCAGCTCCGCGTCGTCCGAAATCTGCTCGGCAATGATATCGCTTGCGCCCGCGAGCGCATCTTCGATCGTCTCCACGCCGAGGTCCGCATTGATAAAAGCCTTTGCCAGCACTTCGGGCAGGTCCATCTGCATCGTCTGCGCAAAGATTGCCTGTGCCAGCGGTTCGAGTCCTTTTTCCTTTGCGACCGTTGCGCGTGTGCGCCGCTTCTGCTTATAGGGGCGGTACAGGTCCTCCACCTCGGCAAGCGTCGCCGCTTCGTCAATCGCAGCGGACAGTTCGTCCGTCAGCTTGCCCTGCGCGTCAATCGATGCTTTGACCTCCTCGCGCCGGGCTTGCAGGTTTCGCAGATAGCCCAGTCTGGTCTCCAGGGTGCGCAGCGTCGTGTCGTCCATTGCGCCGTGCGCTTCCTTGCGGTATCTGGCAATAAAGGGAATGGTGTTGCCCTCGTCGAGAAGGCTGACCACGTTGTTCACATATTCTTCCTTGCAGCCGAGTTCCTCTGCAAGCAGCTGGGGGATTGTTTTCATCCGGTTCTCCTTTCGTGTCCGCACATCCGGCTTCGGCAATCTGCCGGTTTCCGCCCGGCGCGGACAGCTTTTTTAGTATATCATAAATCGAAGAAATATGATATACTGAAAAAAACGAAAAAAGGAGACTGTCATGAGATTTGACACCGTTCTGATTGACATCGACGATACCCTTTTTGACTTCCGCAAAAGCTCCTATCAGGCGCTCGTCAAGGCATTTTCCGAAATTGGCTTTTCCTTCGGCGAGCAGGAAATGCGCGAGTATGAGGTCTTCAACAACCAGATGTGGAAAAGCTTCGAGCTGGGCGAAATTGAAAAGGATTTTATCTACGCCGAGCGCTTCCGCCGCTATTTTGCCTCCATCGGCTTGAACGCTGACCCGGTGGAAATCAACCGCCGCTATTTGCTCGAGCTTGCCGAGGGGCGCAACTTCATGCCGCACTGCCGAGAGCTTCTGCAGGCGCTGCACGGAAAGTATCTGGTCGTCGTCGTGACGAACGGAGACACCTACGCACAGGAGCGCCGGATTGAAATTTCCGGCATGGCGCAGTATTTTGACCACGTGTTTATCTCCGAGCAGCTCGGCACCAAAAAGCCCGAAAAGGATTTTTACGACAAGGTTTTTGACGTAATCGGTCCGGCGCGAAGAAATAGCGCCATCATGGTCGGCGACAGCCTGTCTTCGGACATGCGGGGCGGCAGAAACGCCGGCATCCCCACCTGCTTCTACGGCAAGCGGGAAGCCGCCGACGAAAGCTGCGACTATGTGATCGAAGATCTTCTGGACCTTCTGCCGATTCTGGAAAACAGTTAACCATATAAGTGGAGGGAAAATCATGAAAAAGCTGATTCTCGGTGTCGGTATTTTTCTTTGCGGCGTCATTGCGCTCTGCACAGACTATGCGGTTACTTTTCTTGCTTCCTCCATGCCCGGCGTGACGCTGGTCCGCGGCGGCATTTCCATTTCCGCAGCCGCGCTTGTTCTGATGCTGCTCGGCGCAATTCTGACCATCTTGGGTCTTACGGAAAAATAATCCAAGACGCGCAGAAAGGGGCTGTCGAAAAACCTTTCAGAGTAACGATTACGGAAAGGAAGATAGTGTGAAAGATGACGCC
>CALERM010000117.1 GCA_937907715.1 uncultured Clostridia bacterium | reverse complement strand
GGTATCTGCGGCAATCGCCACGGTCGGGAGCATGCCCAGCACCATGACAAGCACCAGCAGAAGGCTTACCAGTCTTTTCTTCATAGCTTTCCTCCTGTTTTCACAAAGCGCCTGCGCGCGTTTTCACAAAACAGACAAAACGCCCGTGCAGCTTCTTCTCTGCACGGACGTTTTCAGACACGAAAAATGTCCGTGCCCGGTATCGGCAAGCACGAAACCAGCTGGCGTATCTGACTTATCCGGTTTTCCCGGCATCACAGTGACCTACTCGCGGGGACTTTCACCCCATTCCGCCTCCGGCGCACGCCGGAACGCTGTTGTCTATTCCATTTTCAGCTTTATTATAGCGGTCGTTCCGGATTTTTTCAAGCCCTTTTTCCATGTTTTCTCCGAAAAAGCCATATCATTTTGTGCATCCTGCAAAAAAGCGACAGGCAAGCATGCCCGCCGCTTTGCTTATCTGTGTTTTTTCTCCCAGCGCGCGCAGAGTGCCGCCACCCTCGGTGCAAAACGACCGAGCAGCCGGTCGTCCAGCCAGAACAGGAAATTGCCGCCCAGCAGCAAGCCGGCGAGCAGCGCGCCCGACATCGCGGAAAATTCCTCGCGCAGCGCGTCCAGCTTCAACACGAACAGAAGCGCCGCATAGACCGCGAGCACCGAGACGTTAAAGAGCAGAAGCTTCCCGACCCAACGCCGGATTTTGGGCTTCCGGTCCAGCCTGGGCTTGACAATCGGGTAGTACCCCAGCGCCAGAAAGATTGCCGCCGCCTCCTTATCGGGCGCAAGCAGCAGACTTAAGATAGCGCTCGCGAAAAACATCGCCCAGCTCAGCTTCTCTCCGCACAAGACCAGCGCCGGCAGCAGCGTCATGCTTGCCAGCACCGGCGCGCAGTAGGTTGCAACCGGGAGGATGGTTCCCATCGCCATGATCGCCACCGCCAGCGCGCACAAAACGCCGCACAGCGCCAGATTCCGGCTCGCCTGCTTCATCAGAACGTCTTCTCGCGCAGCAGATCGTATTTGATCTGCCAGAGCTTCTGCGAGAGGTCGACATAGTAGGTGTGCGGATTGTCAAAGCGCTTGACCTCGTCCCAGAGGGTGTCGATCTGCTGCTGGCAGTATGCCTTGATTTCCGGAAGGCTCGGGAGCCTGTAAACCAGCTCGCCGTTTTTGAAAATCGGCACCATCAGCTCCTTCGCCTGGAAATTGTAGACCGTCTTGCGCTTCCAGGTTGCGTCGGGGTCGAAGATTTCCAGATCCTTCGTGTCGTCGACCGTTTCATCGTACACGCACAGATAGTCTGCAATCGCCTTGCCGTTGTCGGCGCCGAAGAAGCGGTAGAGCTTTTTGAAGTGCGGGTTTGTGATCTTGCCGACGTTTTCACTGACCTTGATCTTGGGAATCACCTTGCCGTCGTCACCTTCCATCGCCACAAGCTTGTACACGCCGCCGAAAACCGGCTCCGATCTTGCGGTAATCAGCCGCTCGCCGACGCCGAACTGATCGATTTGCGCGCCCTGTAACAGAAGGTCGCGAATCAGATACTCGTCGAGCGCGTTCGAGCACGAAATCGTGCAGCTCTGCCAGCCCGCGTCGTCCAGCATCTGCCGCGCCTTTTTTGTCAGATATGTCATATCGCCCGAGTCCAGGCGGATGCCGCATCTGGTAAGACCGCGGGGCTTCAAAACCTCGTTGAACGCGCGGATGGCGTCGGGGATGCCGCTTTGCAGCGTATTATAGGTATCGACCAGCAGCGTGGGATTGTCCGGATAGATTTCGCAGTAGGTCCGGAACGCCTCATACTGGCTGGGGAACATCTGGACCCACGAGTGCGCCATCGTGCCGCCGGCGGGAACACCGTAGACCTGATCGGTCAGCGTACACGCCGTTCCGGCGCAGCCGCCGATATACGCCGCCCGCGCGCCCAGAATCGCCGCGTCGCTTCCCTGCGCGCGCCGGGAGCCGAATTCCAGAACGACTCTGCCCTTTGCCGCGCGGCAGACGCGGTTTGCCTTCGTCGCAATCAGACTCTGGTGGTTGAGGGTCAGCAGCAGGAAGGTTTCGACCAGCTGCGCCTCAATCGCGGGTGCGCGCACGGTGAGAATCGGCTCCTTCGGGAAAATCGGCGTGCCCTCCGGCACTGCCCAGATGTCGCCCGTAAAGCGGAAGGTGCGCAGATAGTTCAGGAAATCCTCGCTGAAAATGCCGCGCGAGCGAAGATACGCGATGTCGTCTTCGCCGAAATGCAGGTTCTGGATATACTCGATCGCCTGCTCCAGACCCGCCGCAATGGCAAAGCCGCCCTCGTCCGGCACCTTGCGGAAGAACAGATCGAAATAGGTGATCTTATCCTGCATGCCGCTGCAGAAGTAGCCGTTTGCCATGGTCAGCTCATAGAAGTCGCAGAGCATGGTCAGATTGATATTCGGATTTGTCTGCATGATGTTTTTTCCTTTCATATACGAATTCCCGATGAAGCAATCATCCGGAATTCTGTAGGTTTTACCATCCAAGTTTACTATATCATATTATTTTCCATCCGCCAACCGTCTGGCGCGGACAAATTTACTTTTTTGCTCTTCTATGAGGCAATATTTTGCAGCCAACGCCTGGGAAAACGCCAGAAGCTCGCCTTCGTGTCCGCGCGAAAGCTCCAGCTCCAGCTCGCAGATCGGCTCGCGGCGCTGCCCGCCCAGCAGCTCTCCGCCGTCGGCGCAGATCTCACACGTCGTATCCCCGCTCAGCCGCAGCGGCTGGGTCAGCCGGATAAACGATGCGCCGCAGACCATTTGAAGCCCCGGCGCGCACAGCTCGCGCAGCGCCTCCGGCGCGCCCCTGCCGATCAGGGTCCCGATTGCCGCCTCGGGCGAATCCCCCTCGCATTCCCATTCGCCGCGCGCGTAGCCGGCGCCGGGCGTTTTCATCGTCACGACGCTTCTTTCGTTCTCCTGCCGCACGCGCAGCATCCATTTGCGGCTGGAAAGCGCGCCGTCTGCCGTATCGTAATAGGTCGTTTTCATGTGAATCTCGCGCAGCTTTTCCAGTGCGCGCCCCGCCACCTGCGGGTCTTTTAAGATTTCCTCCAGCTGCCGCACGTTTCTCGCACGCAGCTTGATTTCAAACTCGGTCGCCATATTGCCCCTCCGCGCTGTTTTGATCCTTCGCTATTGTACGCTGTTTTTGCTCCGCGCGCAAGCGGATTGTCGCGCGTCTATTTCCCGGCGCATTTCCCGACAGGCTTTTTGCCGCATTTCTGCTAGACTGACAGGCATCACAAATGCGGAGATGGAACCAATGAAAAAACGCGCAGATACCCGCTCTTCTGCCGCGCGCCGGATTGCCGCGGCGCTCTCACCGCCGCTCGTTCGTCTGGGGCTTTATGCGCTCGGCGCGTCTGCCGCAGGCTTTTTGCTGGCAGCGGCGCAGATTGGCGCCAGCGCGCTTCCGGCAGCAATTGCTCTGACGGCGGCGCTGCCGTTTTCCCTCGCGGCGGTCTGCTCCTACGCAGGCGCGGCGCTGGGCTATTTGATCTTCTGGGGTGCGAGCGGCGCGGCAGAGCCGGTGGCGGCTGGATTTCTGATCCTGGCGGCGTCGTGTCTGTTCCACGACGTGATTTCCCCCTCCAACCGCTATTTTCTGCCGGGGCTTTCTGCCGGAATCTACGCGATGACGGGGCTGATTTTTCTTTTGAGCGCACCTGTGCATGTTTCCGCCGCCGCCATGTTGGCCGGAAAAGCGGTGCTGGTCTTTTTGTGCAGCGTGCTGTTTTCCGGGCTGCCGGAAAAAAAGCCGGAGGCAATCGGCGCGCTCGGCGTGTTCCTTCTGGCAAGCGCCAGCCGGCTGACGCTGCTGCCGGGGCTGACGCTGAGTCTGATTCTATCGGGCTGTGCGGCGTTTTTGTGCAGCGGCTCTCGATTTTTCCTGCTGGCGGCGTGCGGCTGCTCGATCATTCTGGAGGCAAGCTTCCGCCCGGGCTACAGCGCAGGAGCGCTTTTGTGCCTCGGCGCCATCGTGTGCCACTATGCAAAGCCGCGCTTTGCGCTCGTGCGCGGAAGCCTCTTCTTCCTGACGCTCGCGGCAGGTTCGTTTGTCTTCGGCGCAGGGCAGACCATGTTTCCGCCTGCCATGTTTCTGGGGACGCTGCTTGGGCTTTGCCTCTGGAAGCCCGTGCAGGCGGTGCTTTCCGGGCAGGAAGCGCCTCTGGATGCGGCGCGCGAGCAGTCGCTCACGGCAGCGTCCGGCGCCTTGTGGTCGCTTGCGTCAAATCTGCAGCGCGGCTGCACCAGCGGCTTAGAGCCGCAGAGCGCGGCGGTTTTTGACAAGGCGGCTGAGGAAATCTGCCGCTCATGCGCCAAATGGAGCGTCTGCTGGGAACAGAACGCGCAGGAGACCTTCCGCCTGCTCAGCCGCGCCTCGCGCGGGATTCTGCGCCGGGGCGAAGCAAAGCGCGACGATCTGCCGCCGCTGTTTCTGGCGCGCTGCTGCCACACCGACAGCTTCCTGCGGGCAGTCAACGACGCGCTTTCCACGCAGCTGGCAAAGGTCCAGTACCAGTCACGCCTTGCCGAAAGCCGCCAGATTCTCTGCGATCAGTACCGCGTTCTGTCCAGACTTCTGCAGGGGCTTGCCGAGCCCTCGCAGGCGCAGGCTGCGTCGGACCAGTACACCCCCGAGCTCGGCTTCCGCGCGACGGGACTGCGCGGGTCCAATATCTCCGGCGACTATGGCGCAAGCTTCCGTGTGGGCGAATGGTACTACCTTCTGCTGTGCGACGGCATGGGCTCTGGCGAGCAGGCGCGGGATGAAGCGGTATCCACCAGCGCGCTTCTGAAGGAGCTGATCGAGTCCGGCATCGATGCGCACGACGCGATGCAGACCATCAACGGACTTTATATTCTGCGCGACGGCGGCGGCTTTGCGGCAATTGATCTGCTGCAGGTAAGCCTCGTCACAGCCGAGGGCTTCTTACATAAATGGGGCGCCGCGCCGTCGTTTTTAAAATTCGGACGCACGATCCAGCGGCTGGGCTCCGCGCTTCCCCCGCCGGGGCTGGGCGTTGGCAGAAGCTACGGTCCGGAGTGCATCCGGGTATCCTTGCAGCGCGGCGAGGCGCTGATCCTGACCAGCGACGGCGTGGATGCGGAGCTTGCCTCGCGCTATCTCCTCGGCTGCGGAGAGCTTTCGGTGCGGGAGCTTGCCGCTGGCGTCGTCGGCAGCAGTGAGGACGCCATGCCGGACGACCGGACCGCCGCCGTTCTGCGCTTGCGCCTGACGCAGAACCGGAGCCGCACCAGAAAGCGCGTGCTTTCCCGCATCGGCATGCTCTGACCCCTTACGGGTCAAAACCTCATAGAGTTTCGCCCCGCACGGCGAAATAAAATGGAAATCCATGTTATCCGGCGGCTTCGCTGACCGGCAGGACAGCTGTTAGCGGTTTTACCGCTTACGGCTGTCGCGTACTCCTTGCGGGTAAACATACTGCTCGTTGAGCCAGTGTGGAATTTTTGTCCCTGCGGGACAAAAATTATGCGCGCAGTCGAGGCGCATCCCCTTGTCAAAAAAGCATCGCTTTTTTGACAGCAAAAGCTCCCCCCTGCCTGCGGCAGGGGGGAGCTTTTGCTGTTTTTTTACTTGGCGTATTCGACCGCCTTGGTCTCGCGGATGACGTTGACCTTGATCTGACCGGGATACTCGAGCTCTGCCTCGATCTTCTTTGCCAGATCGTGCGCCAGCAGAATCATGTTGTCTTCGGTGACCTCCTCGGGCTTGACCATGATACGGACCTCGCGACCCGCCTGGATGGCGTAGGACTTCTCGACGCCGGGGAAGGAGCTGGTCAGCTCCTCGAGCTTTTCAAGCCTGCGGATATAGTTCTCGACGTTTTCACGGCGCGCACCGGGGCGTGCGGCAGAGATTGCGTCGGCTGCCTGCACCAGGCAGGCAATGATGGTCTGCGGCTCGACATCGCCATGGTGCGCCTCGATGGCGTTGATGACGACGGGGCTTTCCTTGTACTTTTTGGCAAGCTCCACGCCCAGCTGGACATGGCTGCCCTCCATCTCGTGGTCGACCGCCTTGCCGAGGTCATGCAGCAGACCTGCGCGCTTTGCCAGCGTCACATCGACACCCAGCTCGCTGGCAAGAAGCCCCGCGATGTGGGAAACCTCGATGGAGTGGTTCAGCACGTTCTGACCGTAGGACGTGCGGTATTTCTGCCGGCCAAGCAGCTTGATGATCTCGGGATGCAGATTGTGCACGCCGGTTTCGAAGCTGGCGCGTTCGCCCTCGACCTTGATTGTGTGGTCGACCTCGCGGCGTGCCTTTTCCACCATGTCCTCGATGCGGGTCGGATGGATGCGTCCGTCGGCGATGAGCTTTTCCAGCGCCAGGCGCGCAATCTCGCGGCGCACGGGGTCGAACGAGGAAACGGTGATTGCCTCGGGCGTGTCGTCGATGATCAGATCGACGCCCGTGATCGTTTCGAGGGTGCGGATGTTGCGGCCCTCGCGTCCGATGATTCTGCCCTTCATCTCGTCGTTCGGCAGCGGCACGACGGAGACCGTCGCTTCTGCCACATGGTCTGCCGCACAGCGCTGGATGGCGGTCGTGATAATCTCACGTGCCAGAGAATCGGCGTCTTCCTTGTACTGCTGCTCGATCTCCTTGATCTTGACGGCAGTTTCGTGACGCACGTCCGCTTCCACGCCCTTGAGAATGTATGCCTTCGCTTCTTCCTGCGTCAAGCCGGAGATTTTTTCCAGCATCTCCATCTGGCTGCGCTTTAAGCTGGCGACTTCCTCCTGCTGGGTCTGGATGCTGGCGGCTTTCTTTGCCAGCTCCTCTTCCTTCTTCTCGTGAAGGTCCAGCTTTTTGTCGAGCGACTCTTCCTTCTGCTGGAGTCTGCGTTCCTGCTTCTGGATTTCGCTCCGGCGTTCTTTTACTTCCTTCTCGTACTCGGTACGCGATTTATGGATTTCTTCCTTTGCTTCGAGCAGCATCTCGCGCTTCTTGCTCTCGCCGCCCTTGATGGACTCGTTGATGATGCGGCGGGCCTCTTCTTCGGCGCTTCCGATCTCCTTCTCCGCGACCTTCTTGCGATAGGTCACGCCGACGATGAAACAGGCCGCGCCGACCACGACCAGTGCGATGCAAAGGATGAGGCTTAACGTATTGAATTCCATAAGTTGCGAACCCACCTCCTTTTCACAGTATTGGGTGGTTTCCGGCTGCCCGGAATGAATAAGTCAAACCGCTGAGTGGCTCCCCTGCGCCAGACAGGCGGCTATACGAATTCCAATTATCTATTGTACTGTTTATGGGATACGGTGTCAAGAAAGAATTTAGACATATAAAGCGGAAGCCCCAAAAACGCGCAAAAAGGCTCCCCGCGGGGAGCCTTTTGGGAAAAATATTCACTCTATAAGACCGCTGCAGTCGA
>CALERM010000116.1 GCA_937907715.1 uncultured Clostridia bacterium | reverse complement strand
CCGTTATGCACCGCACGCATCTTCCGCTGACCGCCTGGTTCTGGGCGATCTATCTGTGCGCCACGGATAAACGCGGCATTTCCGCCGTCCAGCTGAGCCGCACGCTGGATATCTGTTACGAATCGGCGTGGTATCTTTTGCACAGAATTCGCTATGCTATGCGTCAACAAGACGAGAAATACGCACTTTCCGGCATCATTGAGATGGACGACGGCTACGTGGGCGGAGCAACGCACAACGGTAAACGTGGTCGCGGGACGGACAAAGCGAAAATTGTGGTGATGCTGTCCAAAACGGAAAATGGGGCTGCACTGTTCACGCGGATGCAGGTCGTTGATGACGTTACCGGCGGCACGCTCCAGCAGGTCGTCAACAAAGCTGTTTTACCGCGTGCAAAAATCGAATGCGACGGTTTTGACCATCTACTATAAGCGGGTGACGGAGGGAAAGAAAGGAGAGAATTTGCGTAGAAGCTTCTTGTAGAATTACGACAGTGTTGCGAAAATGAAGGGGGAAAGTGCCATCAGGCACTTTCTCCCTCCATCTTCTTTATCTGCGAATGAGGACCATCGCAAGGTCGTTGACATTTGTACCTGTAGGTCCGGTCATAATCAGACCGTCTACCTTCCCGAGCGCGTGATATGCGTCATTGTCCTGCAGGACATCCGGAACCGAGATGCCGAGCGCGCGGAGCTTTTTTTCCGTGTCCTGGTCGGCATAGCCGCCGGCCGCGTCGGTCGGACCGTCGGTGCCGTCGGAGCCGAACGAGAATACCGCCGTCTCGCGCAAACCAGAGATACCCGGCGCCGCGGCAAGCGCAATTTCCTGGTTGCGACCGCCAAGACCGTTGCCCGTGAGCTTCACGACGGTCTCGCCGCCGGCAAGAAACGCCAGCGATTTTTCAGTTCCCGCGTGCGTTTTTGCGATGCTCGCCAGAAAGCTTCCGGCTTCTCTTGCCTGGCAGCACAGGCAGTCAGTCAGAAGCTGGCAGGTGTAGCCAAGCGCTTCCGCTTCCTTCTGCGCCGCGGCGCAAAGCTCGCGCACGGAGCCGGTAACGTGTGTCTCGACGTTGGAAAGCGTCTTCGGCGTTTCCTGCGTCAGACATTCCAGCGCTTTCGCCGAGAGCCGCAAGCCGTATTTCCGGACGATCTGCATGGCGTCTTCACACGTCGAGCTGTCCGGATACGCCGGACCCGAGGCAATCATGTCCAGCGGGTCGCCCAGAATGTCGGACAGGACAATGGCAAACACCTTTGCCGGGCTTGCCAGCTCTGCAAATTTGCCGCCTTTGACGCACGACAGACGTTTGCGGATGGTGTTCATCTCCACGATATCTGCGCCGCAGGCAAGCAGCTGCTTCGTGACGTCCGCCATCTCCGCCTCGGAAATCAGCGGGCATTCAAACAGCGCCGAGCCGCCGCCGGAGACCAGAAAAAGAACCTCGTCTGTTTCGTCCAGCGGCTTCACCAGCTCGATGACCGCACGGGTCGCCGCATAGGAGTTTTCATCCGGAACCGGATGACCGGCCTCAAAAATCCGGAGATTTGCAATCGGGCCGCGGCTGTGACCGTATTTGGTGATCACAACGCCGTCTGTGATTTTTTCTGCCAGCGTCTCACACGCGGCGCTCGCCATGGACCATGCCGCCTTGCCGATGGCAACAAGGTGGACCCGGTCGGAAAAGACTGCACCTTGCAGGGCGCGGCGTACCGCCGCTTCGGGCTGCACGGCGCAAATTGCCTGCTGCCAGATTTTCTGTGCGTCCTGTCTTAGCTGCATGAAAGCGTCTCCCGTCTGATCTTATTTCTTCGCGATTGTCTCGCGGACCTTTGCCGCAATCGCCTTGGCGTCCAGCCCATACTTCTCCTGAAGCTTCTTGTAAGGACCGC
>CALERM010000115.1 GCA_937907715.1 uncultured Clostridia bacterium | reverse complement strand
AGCCTTGAGACGACTGGCTTTTTCGCTCATTGATCCAAAGTGTTCGGATGACTTGGTGCCGGTGGTGGGACTCGAACCCACACGAGTGTTACCCCAACGGATTTTGAGTCCGCCTCGTCTACCATTCCAACACACCGGCATTACCGGAATATTATACTATACGTTCCGGCGAAATTCAAGCCCGATTTGCAAAAATCAGCCATCCTGCCCCTGCATGCGCTCGTTGAGATGCTTACAGAGCAGCGCCAGCGACGCCGCCATGTTCTCGTTCTGTACCAGAATGCCGTCCGGCACGTTCAGATGCTTGGGCGCAAAGTTCCAGATGGCGAGAATGCCGTTTTCAATCAGCAGATCGCACACGCCCTGCGCGTACTCCGCGGGCACGGTAATGATACCGATTTTGATCTTGTAGCGCTGGCAGACCTCGCCCAACCGCGACAAGTGCATGATCGGCTTGCCGCCGTTGGTGGTGCCGATGAGCGTATCGTTGGCGTCGAATGCGGCGACAATGTTGAGGCCGTATTCGGCAAATCCGCCGTAGCCCAGAAGCGCCCGCCCGAGCTTGCCCGCGCCGATCAGTACGGCATCGTTGCTGTTGCCGTAGCCGAGGAAGTTTTCGATGTCCGCAATCAAGTGTTCGCGGTTGTAGCCGATTTTCGGTCGACCACCGTCTGATACCAGCGCCAGATCCTTGCGCACCTGCACCTCTCCCATATGCAGACCCGCGGCAAGCGCCGTCGCTGAGATGTTCGCCGAGGCCTCTGCCGGCAGCGCCTTCAGATACGACAGATAGGTCGGCAGCCGCTTCAGCGTTGCTCTCGAAATTTCTTTTTCCATAGATTGCTTGTCACTCCTGTTGTGCATGCCGTTTCACTCATTTGATATCGATAAAAGATATCGATAAAAGAATCGCTATAATAATAGCACAACTTTTGCTGGCAGGCAACCGGAAATATTGCCCAGATTACCCGCAGATCTGGCGGGAAATTTCGCGGCGCAGACGCAGCATAATCCGCTTTTCCAGTCTGGAAATGTACGATTGTGAAATGCCCATCAGCTCGGCGACCTCCTTCTGCGTTTTTTCAGGTCTGCCGCCGAGACCGAAGCGCATCTGCACAATCTGCATCTCCCGTTCGGAGAGCCGGGACAATGCCTGGCGCAGCAGCTCATGGTCCACATCGTCCTCCATCGGGCGCATGACCGTGTCCGACTCGGTACCCAGAATATCAGACAGCAGCAGCTCGTTGCCGTCCCAGTCGGTATTGATCGGCTCATCGAGCGAGACCTCCGCCTTCTGACCGGAAATCTTGCGGATATACATCAAAATCTCGTTTTCAATGCAGCGCGAGGCATACGTCGCCAGTTTGATGTTCCGGTCAACGCGGAAGGTCGAAACCGCCTTGATCAGTCCGATTGTTCCGATGGAAATGAGGTCCTCCATGCCGATGCCGGTGTTTTCAAAGCGCCGCGCCAGATAGACCACCAGGCGCAGATTGCGCTCAATGAGCGTCTGCTTGGCACTCTCGCTTCCTGCGGCAAGCTCCCGCAGCAGCGCCTGCTCCTGCGCCGGGGCAAGCGGCTGGGGCAGCACATCGCTGCCGCCGATGTAAAAAACGGGGTCTGGCTGCAAAACGCCGAGCATTTGTAATAGTTTCCGAAGTTCCAATTTCATGCCGCTCCTCCTGTCAAAGCTTCATATTCTCCGCCGCCGGACACCGGTGTGGGCGAAAAGGCGGCGAGCGCGGGGATATAGCGCCCGTTCTTTTCCTTGCGTTCGCAGCGCATGGCAAGCAGCAGCCCCTGCCGGACACCCACCGCGCGGTATGGAATCAGGCGCAAACGAACCGACGGTTTTTCCCGCGAGAGCCTTTGCAGCAGCTCGGGCGGATGCGAAAAGTCCTGCTCCGAGAGCGCCACATCTGGCAGCATTCTCGCCGCCGCCTGCCAGTCCAGAACAAAAACAGGCTCGTTCGTCATCGGGTCCTTGAGCACGTTGCCGGTATCAACCAGCGCGCGCAGTGTAATCTCCCGTTCCCCCAGACGAAGCGTAAGCTGCTCAAACGAGCGCGCCGAATGCTGGGCGCAGGCAGAAAAAAAGATCCGGCAAACCGCCGCACACAAAGTCCCGACAGCGCACAGCGCCAGCGCGCTGACCGGGTAATACCCTCCGCCCGGAACGCGCATAAGCCCCGTACCGGTCAGCTGCGTGAACGCCGTCACTGCGCCTGCAAACACGCAGCCCATCGCACAGAACGCCGCCGTCAGCCGGAAAAGCCGCCTGCTGCCTCCAAAGGCAAGCAGGCACATGCCCGCCGCCAGGCAGAGCTTGATCAGACCGCTGCGCAAAAAGCCCAGCTCCGGCAGCACTGCCGCCACCGCATATGCGCCGCCGAGACATCCCGCCGCAAGCAGCCGCCGCCAGAAAAGCCTCTGCCCACACAGCCGCGCGCTGCACGCCAGCAGCCCCGTGTCAATCGCCGTGTTGAGCGCAAAAAGCGCTTCTCCGCAAAGCTGCATGCGCCATCCCCCCTTCCCGCTCGTCCTGGACAAAGTATAGTCTCTCGTGCGCGAAAAAGCGGTCGCAATTCCAAAAGGAATTGCGACCGCTCGTTCGTCGGGTTTGGCTTGCTTTTGCGCTCAGCCGTTGGATGCAGTCTGCTCGCGCACAATCTGGCGGATGTTCTTTTCTGCCTTCGCGCGCGGCAGCAGCACCTCATGCCCGCAGCCGAGACAGCGCAGGCGAAAATCCATTCCGGTGCGCAGCACCAGCCAGCGCCGGTCTCCGCAGGGATGCTCCTTTTTCATAACCAGAATGTCGTCCAGTCGAACGTCCATCTTTCGTCCTCCTATTTCTTGATCTCGTCCCAGTAGCGCTTTGCCGCCTGCTCGGTTTTATTGTCACCGTATTCATAGTAGCGCCGGTCCTTGATTTCATCCGGCAGATACTGCTGGCGGACCCAGGCGTGGGGGTAGTTGTGCGGATACAGATACCCCTGCTCGCGCTCAAAGCCCGTGCCGTCTGCATGGACGTTCTGAAGCTGGCGCGGAATATTGCCGGTTTTTCCGGTCTTCACGTCGTGAATCGCCCGGTCAATGGCGATGCAGCCGGAGTTGGACTTCGGCGCCGTCGCAAGCAGAATCACCGCGTCTGCCAGCGGAAGCCGCGCCTCCGGAAGCCCGAGCTGCAAAGCGCTGTCGACGCACGCCTTGACAATCGCAATCGCCTGCGGATAGGCAAGTCCGATGTCTTCGCACGCGGAGCAGAGAATCCTCCGGCACGCGCTGGGCAAATCCCCTGCCTCCAGAAACCGCGCCAGATAGTGAATCGCCGCGTCGGGGTCCGAGCCGCGGATGGACTTCATGAGCGCAGACAGATCGTCGTAATGTTCGTCCCCCGCCCGGTCGTAGCGCATGGCAGAGCGCTGCGTGATCTGCTTTGCGTCCAAAAGGGTAAGCGCTACCTCGCCGCCTTTGCGGCTGCCCGCGGAAAACAGCAGCTCCACCGCGTTCATCGCCTTGCGGATATCGCCGCCGCACGCCTGCGCGATATAGGAAAGCACACCGTCTTCGATCTTCGCCGTCGCGCCGTTCTGCTGCTCCAGCGCGCGCACTGCCCGCGCAATCGCCCGCTCTGCCTCGTCTGCCGGCACGGGCTTGAACTCAAAGACCGTCGACCGCGACAAAATGGCGTTGTACACATAGAAATACGGATTTTCCGTTGTGGACGCAATGAGCGTGATCTTGCCGTTTTCGATGTACTCGAGCAGCGTCTGCTGCTGCTTTTTATTGAAGTATTGAATCTCGTCCAGATATAAAAGCACGCCGTTCGGCGCCAGAAACGTATCGAGCTGCGCGTAAATCTCCTTGATGTCGCCGGACGACGCCGTTGTGGCGTTGAGCTTGCAGAGCTTGCGGTGTGTGCGCTGCGCGATGATATTGGCGACCGTGGTCTTGCCCGTGCCGGACGGACCATAGAAAATCATATTCGGAATCCTGCCGGACTCGATAATCCGGCGCAGAAGCCCGTTTTCCCCGAGAATGTGCGACTGGCCGCACACATCGTCGAGACTCTGCGGCCGGAGCGCGTCTGCCAAAGGCTGATACATGCGAGCGCCTCCTTTTGATCATTTGTTTGAATTATAGCAAATTCCGCCTCAAATTACAACCGCCGGATTGCATCCTTTGCATTACGCGAAAAACATGTTATACTGTAGAAAAACAGATTTCCCGGAGGATCTGCCATGGAATTGCAAGAACGTGTCGCCGGCATTGTCGCCGCCCTGAAAGACGCCTACCCGGACCCGGTCTGCGCGCTGCAATACAAAAAGGACTATGAACTGATGATCGCCGTGCGGTTGTCGGCGCAGTGTACCGACGAGCGCGTCAACAAAATCACGCCAGCACTTTTTGCACGCTTCCCAACCCTTGACGCCTTTGCCGATGCGGATATCGCAGAGGTCGAAGACTATGTCCGCTCGTGCGGGTTTTACAAGCACAAGGCGCGCGACATCGTCCTCGCCTGCCAGCTGCTGCGCGAAAAATACGGCGGGAAGGTCCCCGGAACGATGGAAGAGCTTTTGTCCCTTCCCGGCGTGGGACGGAAGACCGCAAACCTGCTGCTGGGTGATCTTTATAAAGCCCCCGGCTCGGTCGTCTGCGACACGCACTGCATCCGCATCACGAACCTTTTGGGACTTTCCGAGGGCAAGGACCCGGCAAAGGTCGAAGCGCAGCTGCGCGCGATTCTGCCGCCGGAGGAGTCATCTGACTTCTGCCACCGGCTGGTGCTGCACGGAAGAGCCGTCTGCATCGCCCGCCGCCCGCAATGCAGCCGCTGCTGCCTCGCGCCCTACTGCAGAAGCTTTTCGGGGCAGTGAGCGGACCCGTGCGGCACGCAACAGCGCGTTGCTTGTCTTCGCTTTCGCCATATGCTACCATGTTCCCAAGGAGATGATCATTATGGATACCACGGAGATTTTATTGCAGCTCAGAACGCAGAAGGGACTTTCCCAGGAGCAGCTTGCCGAACAGGTTTTTGTGACCCGGCAGGCGGTCTCACGCTGGGAAACCGGAGAAACGACGCCGAACACGGATACACTGAAACTTCTTTCCAGACTCTACGATGTTTCGATCAACACGCTTCTGGGTTCTCCGCGGCAGCTGATCTGCCAGTGCTGCGGCATGCCGCTGGACGATGCAAATCTCAGCCGCGAGCCGGACGGCGCGTTCAACGAGGACTACTGCAAATGGTGCTACACAGACGGCGCGTTTACCTACACAAGCCCGGAACAGCTGATTGATTTCTGTGTCGAGCATATGGCGAGCGACGCTTTCCCGAAAGAGCGGGTCCGCGCGCATATGCAGGCACTTGTGCCGCAGCTGAAGCACTGGAAAAAATAACCCGCGCCTTCCAATTTCCGATCACCCTGCCCGCCGGATACGCCGGCGGGCTTTTGCTTTGCTGCATTTTGTGGGAAATTGGACGTGCTGCGGATGAATACAGTAGCATATGGAGGTGATTCATATGCTATGCGCCAGCGTTTGGCTGATGCTCAGCAGCATGCTCTATTCGCTCAGACTCTCTTCCGGCAGTTCGTTTCCGAAGCCGCTGACACTGGAAGAAGAACGCTATTACCTCGAAAAAAGCGCAAGCGGCGATCTGGAGGCGCGCAATATCCTGATCGAACGCAATCTCCGCCTCGTCGCGCACATCATGAAAAAGTACTACACGCAGACCTCCGATCAGGAGGACCTCATTTCCATCGGGACCATCGGGCTGATCAAGGGCATCTCCACGTTCGATGCCAGCAAGGGCGCCCGCCTTGCAACCTATGCCGCCAGATGTGTAGAAAATGCTATACTATCA
>CALERM010000114.1 GCA_937907715.1 uncultured Clostridia bacterium | reverse complement strand
AATGTTGTGTTTGTCGGCAGAGACCGAAGCGGTACGCCGAGATACGCCCATGTGCCACACAATCGGATGCTTGCGCACATAGCGCAGATATTGCATGGAAAGCGTCTCGCCGAACTGCGTGGGAATTTCCTGCTTTTCCGCCAGCTCGTGCTCCGTTACGCCTGCCCACTGCATCATGTTCTCAATCAGTTGACGCATATCCACAACAGGGGAGATCAGGAACGCTTCATCGACCAGCGTCTGCGAAAGAGACGACAGGGAAAAGAACGCACCGATGCTGTTTGCAATCAGAGTCAAGTGACCGCAGCGGTCTCGCAGTGTCCGGAAAAACGACGGAAACTCCTGCTTTGCCTCCCAGGGCGTCTGCGCGCGGTAATCAAAGCCTACAACCTCCACATCCGGAAAGAGTGCTCGGCTTCCTCCGCAGAGCCTCCTTTTCCGTGTACGTAAATTACGATATGTTTCATCGTGTTTTCCTGCTCCTTTGCCTCAGTCTGACGAGCGTCCGGTCAGAAACTCCTTCAGCCAGACGATGCCCACCGCCAGCAGCGCAAAGCCGCCGGAAAGCAGCGTCAATACGGTATCGCAGACATCCGCCAGAACCGGATGCATATTCATAAATTTTTTCAAAGTTGGTTTCTCCAGTTTTATTGAACCCGTTGGTAATACTTCCAGAAGCGGATGGTTTCCTGCAAATCCGCTTCGCTTGCAAAGAGCCCCAGTTTCTTTGCAACTGCCAATGCAAAATCGACATACGCATTCGCTCTTGCAGTGACGACCTGTTTGCCGCAGACCCAGTCGTCGTCTGATGCATGCGTCGATTTCGCATCGCGCAGGATTCCGGCGTGGTCCAGCACGTCCACTCCCGCGCAGATTCCGGCAATCAAAGCACCGCGCTGCTTCAAATCCCGCAGAAGGACTTTCACCTCTGCGGTGTCAATCCTGGAAACAGCGCCGCCCGGAACGATAAAGCTTCGAATCTGCGCTTTGTCCAGGTCCTCCAAAGACGCATCGACATGCACGGAAAAACCCTCCATTGCCCGAACCGGCTTTCCGTCCGGCGAGCAGAAAACCAGATCGCAGTGAGAGTAGTTCAGAAAATAGCTCAGTATCACGATTTCGTAAAAGCAGCACCTGTCATATACCAGAAACACGTCCTTCATCCGGATACGCCTCCTTCGCAGATTTCGTTATGGTGCGCATATGCCGCGCAATTGCTTACAGAATTCCGAGCAGCGCCGCAGCGGCTGCGGTCTGCGCCGCCTCGTCTTCGGTCTGTTCCTGCCTGCAAAGCAGCTTCAAGCGCTCCAGCGCCGCCGGATTGTTGGCAGCAATGCGTCCAAGCGTCTGGCATCCGTCCAGCTGTGCACAGTCGGCGCAGGTATCAAAGCCCTTCTCCCGGACACAGGTATGGATGGGACAGAGCTTGTCGCAGAACGGCGTTTTGGGTCCTTCTACGCGGCAGCCGGTGCAGGACATCATGTCCGGCGTAATTGCAACCCCGTTGAGCTTCGACCAAAGCGCGGCGGTCTTTTCGCGCAGGGCGGTATCGTTTGCAATCGTTGCAATTCTCGCGTCGCAGGCTGCACAGTCCAGCCCGCAGCAGCCGATCAGTTGGTATGTGTGTTTCATCGTTGTCTCCGTTCCTCTGAATCAAAGTATTTCTTTCGTATCATCGCTGTTTTTCATAATTCTCTGATGTTCCAGCTGTCCAACGCGCAAAAGCAAAACGCAGCGCAAGCCGATTTTCGCGGATTGCACTGCGTCTAAGCGTCTGGCGTTTTGATTTCTTCCAATATTCCGTTGCGATAGCGAACTACACAGGCATATTTGCACTTCGGACAGAACAGTGGAAAGTCCTCCAGCACCGTATGCTGCCGGATCTGTGTTCGCGTTTTGCCGCCGCAGTTCGGGCAGCAGAGAAAAAGTGTTTTTGTGTTTGGCAGATCGTCCAACTATATCACCTCGTTCCGGTTTCCACCAGCGCACGAAAGGCGGCGTCCCGGTCAAAGGTACCTGCCGCAAAGCCGGGGATTTCCTTGATGGATTTGCAGATGCTCAGACTGAAGCCGGTCAGGATGCTTTCGATTTCCCGGTCGGAGTAGGGGCAGTCCCCGGTGACAATCAGGGTAGCAAGACTGTGGACCACAAGCCACAGATCTCGGAAATAGACATTGGCTTCCTCCGGCGTAATGCGATAGATCTGAACCAGCGTCGGGCGGACGCTTTCCTGCAGATGCAGCATCGCGTCCATCGCGCCGTAGGAGGCTTCCTGTGTCTGCGTCAGGAACAGCAGCCGGTAGAGCGCCGGCTCTTCGCGCGCAAAGCGGATATATTGTATTCCGACGCCGAAAAACGGAATTTGTTCCCGCAACCCTTTTTCCGTGTAGCTGTCATAGACGCGCACCGCCGCGTTATAGACTGCCTGCCTGATGCCTGCCATGGAGCCGAAGGCGGTAAAAACCGGCTGGGTTGACGTACCGAGCGCGCTTGCCATCGATTTTGCACTCAAGCCCTCCATCCCTTTTTCCCGCACGACGCGCAGCGCTGCTTCCACCATTTCTTCCTTCGTAAATTTGTTCTTCGGAGCCATTGCAGTTGTCCTTTCTGCCCATTGTCATTCTGCTTCACAATGAGCATTATATATTGTCTATTATACATTAGCAAGCTTTCAATGTCAATACAGCGCGGCTTGACAGGAAACAGTGTTTTTGCTACCATATAAAAAGAACCGAAGATCTGTGATTATTGCGGCTGATGGTTAGTTTTATCTAACTGCTTTTCCGGATGCTTTGGTTAGAGATATTTAACGCAGATTTGGAGGTGCTTAGGGTGTATCTGAAAACTCCCAATGTGACCGGCAGCAAAGAATTTTTGCGCTGAGCAAGACATTTTTTCACAGGAATACTGACGTATTTCAAGGAAAAATGACGCAGCGCAGCGTGAAAAGGCTCGCTGTCCGGGTGCGTTGGGAGTTGGAAGAATACACCCTAGCGTGAAGATTCTGGAGCATGGGCAGGAGCGGAGACAAACGCTGTTGTTCTTTCCCTGTACGGCGGAGCCGGTATGGGTGTTTTCGGAAACGATTGCACGGCTGTCTCAAACGTGGCGCGTGTTTCAGGTGGTATTTGACGGGCATCAGCCGGAGTACCCGGGATATTTTACCACTGTGGAGCAGACAGTGGACGAGGTAACGGCATATCTGAAAGGCTGCGGCATCATGCGATTGGATGCGGCATATTCACGATGATCTGGCAGCGCGAAACTGCATGCATTTTCAGCTGGGCTTCGGCGCCTCTCTCGGCGGCGTGGTGCTCTTTGAGCTGCTGCAATATCAGGACCTGACCTTTGACCATGTCTTTTTTGAGGGCGTCAGCTTCTATGAGCGTGCGCCGCTTCTGTGCTTCGGACTGACGAGGGTCTTCCTGTCCAAGCATCGCAAGGCGGTGAAGGACCCGGAGCTTTCCAAACGGAAGATGAGCGAAATTTACGGAGAGACTGCCGGTCCTGCGATGGCAAAGCGGTTTATTGCCGTGAACGAAGAGAGCATCCGAAACATCATTCACGACTGCGGTTATGTAAACCTTCCGGCGCTTTCGCCGGAAATGCAGAAGCGCTGCGTGTTTGCCTACGGCGAAAAGGATTCCGATTTGAAAGAGTGCAAGAAGGTTCTTCCTGCAAAATACCCGGGCGCAGAGCGCAGGATCTGGAACGGCTACGCCCACTGCGGACGCATGACCGCAGACTCGGAAAGCTACGCCGCCATGCTGAAGGCTTTTATGGAGGGAAGCAATGAAGGACAGCGAATTGCAATTTGACCGCACCTGCCACGTGCTCTATTCCAAGCCCTGCAGAAAGGAAATCCTTGCGAAAATCACGCTCCATTATCCGAAAGCGGAGCGGGAAGCTGTGTGGGAGCGCGTACAGCGGCAATACGTCGATTTTCTTTCCGACTGGCGCACCGACCTCGGCGGAAAAAAGAACTTCCACAATGGCGCGGGCGGCACCTATGACTGCATTGCGCTCATGAGCTATTATGTCTCGTGCAAAGCCGTCACGTCGTTCCGGGAAATCGAGCAGATGGAAGAAAACCTCGTTCTGCCGTCGTTTCGCAGATTAAAATTTGTGGACTGCAGCAAGCCGCTTTTCAAGCGGCTGATGTACAAAGCGTTCCAACGGGCGAAGGCAGGCTGCGATAAATGGCAGGATTACAAGATGACGGTTGCGCCCTTCGAGAAAGACAAGCCGATTTCTTATGAATTCACGGCATGCCCCGCAGCGGAATTTGCCATCCGGCATGGACTTACCGAGATCATGCCCGCTCTCTGCAACGTGGACTATGTATCCATGGAGCTGATTCATGCGCGGCTGGTGCGGACCAGCACCTGCGCAAACGGCTGCAAATGCGACTACACGATCTGCGGCGACAAGGACCCGTATCTGAACGACCACCCCGAGTACCGCGACGAGGCGGGCTATCGGAGAAACCGGTAAGCCGCGGAGGCAGACAGATGCAGACAATTCTCGGAATTCTGATTCCGTTTCTCGGAACAGCAGCCGGTGCGGCTTGCGTGTTCTTCATGAAAAAAACGCTCGGCGATCTGGTGCAGCGCTCACTTGCCGGCTTCGCCGCGGGCGTGATGGTTGCCGCTTCGATCTGGAGTCTTCTGATTCCTGCGATTGCGCAATCGGCAGCGCTGGGTAAGTTTGCGTTTTTTCCGGCGTTTGCGGGCTTCTGGCTCGGCGTGCTGTTTCTGCTGGCGCTGGACCGTCTGATTCCGCACCTGCATGTCGGAAGCGAGCAGGCGGAGGGACTGAGCAGCAACCTGAGCCGCACCGCAATGATGGTGCTGGCAGTTACGCTGCATAACATTCCGGAGGGAATGGCGGTCGGCGTGATGTACGCGGGCTTTCTTGCGGAAAACGCGCAGATCACGGCGGCAAGCGCGCTTGCCTTATCGATCGGAATTGCCATTCAGAACTTTCCGGAGGGTGCGATCATCTCCATGCCGCTT
>CALERM010000113.1 GCA_937907715.1 uncultured Clostridia bacterium | reverse complement strand
GCGGTCCTTACAAGAAGCTTCAGGAGAAGTATGGGCTGGACGCCAAGGCGATTGCCAACAAGGTTCGCGAAACACTGGCAAACAAGTAATCTCCCGAAAAGCAAGCGCCCGAAGGCAAAGCCTCCGGGCGCTTTTGCGGCAGAAAAATGAGCGATACCGCAAGGCATCGCTCATTTGCTATTTTGAAAGATTAAAGCGCCTTCTTCGCGGTCTCGACGAGAACCTTGAACGCCTCTGCGTCGGCAATTGCCAGCTCGGAGAGCGCCTTGCGGTTCATCTCGATGCCGGACTTCTTCAGACCGTTCATGAAGCGGGAATAGTTGATGCCGTAGGGAGCGACGGCAGCGGAAATACGGGAAATCCACAGCTGACGGAACTCTCTCTTCTTCAGCTTGCGGCCAACGTATGCGTAAACGCCGGACTTTGCGACCGCCTGCTTCGCCATCTTAAAGTGACGGGACTTGGAACCCCAGTAGGACTTCGCCAGCTTCAGGGTCTTATTTCTTCTCTTGCGCGTCATCATTGCGCCTTTAACTCTTGCCATTATTGTATCCTCCTATGTGTCGTCAATCCTTACCGATTATTTGTAAGGAATCATCTTCTTCACGATATCTTCCACGGTCACGTCGGCATAGCCGTTCTTGCGAAGGTTGCGGGTACGCTTGGTGGGCTTCTTGGTGAGGATATGGCTCTTGAACGCGTGCGCTCTCTTGACCTTACCGGTCTTGGTCAGATTGAATCTTTTCTTTGCGCCGCTATGGGTTTTCAGCTTAGGCATAGTGGTTCTCCTTCCGTGTGTTGCTTCGTTTGCAGGTTATTTGGGATTCTTGGGACTGAGGAACATGGACATATTGCGTCCCTCGAGCTTTGCAGGCTTGGCGACGGTGGCGAGCTCTTCACAGTCGGCGCCGAACTGCTTGAGCAGCTGTTCGCCGAGCGAGGTGTGCGCCATTTCGCGGCCGCGGAAACGAACGGTAACTTTGACCCGGTTGCCATCTTTCAGGAACTTCTGGGCGTTTTTGACCTTGGTATTGAAGTCGTTGGTGTCGATGCTCGGGGACATCCGGATCTCCTTGACCTCGACGACCTTCTGGTTCTTCTTGGATTCCTTTTCCTTCTTCAGCTGCTCAAAGCGGAACTTGCCGTAGTCCATGATCTTGCAGACCGGGGGAACGGCGTTCGGCGCGATCTTGACCAGATCGAGCTCCTTTTCTTCAGCCAGCGCCAGAGCGGCTTCGGACGACATAATACCAAGCTGATCGCCTTCAGCTCCGATCACGCGGAGTTCCTTGTCCCGGATTTCCTCGTTGATCTGATGTTCTAATTTACCGATGGGAAAGCACCTCCAAATGCAAAGTGCGGATGCCGACAAGCACCCGCACACAAAAAGCCCCGGTTGGGGGGACAATTTCTGTATCAACCTCTTCGCGAAGCTTGAGGTGAGTGCGGCGCTTCCCGCTCCTTCTTTGTTTTCTCCAGCTATTATAGTGGCAAAACAGCCGGATGTCAACTGTTTTTTGAAAAAAGTCCGGTCTTTTCGCTCAGGCGAGGAAAATCGGCAGCGCCGGGGGCGCCATCGTGAACAGAATCAGCGCTGCGCCGTAGAGTCCCGCCGCAATCACCAGCACGCCGCACAGCCACGAAAGCCGCCCCGTGCGGCAGAGCGCTGCCGAAAGCCGGAAGCCCAGCGCAAGCGTCAGGACATAGAGCGCAATGTTGAAAAGCTCTGCCGTAAAGGCAAAGCCGGACTCGAGCGTATAGTAGACCCCGAGCAGAAACGCGGGCATTGCCAGAAGCGCCGCCAGCGTGCCGCTCCACGCCGCCTGCGTGTCGGCTGCCTTCCGGTTCCGGACGAAGCCGCAGACCAGAAACGGCGTGTACAGCAGCTTCAGATGCTCCCACACGCTCTCGGACACCGGGCAGAACAGTCCCACCAGCGGCGACGGACACAGATCATACGCGAAGTGCAGCGCGCTTCCGGCAAGCGCCGTCAGCAAAAAGGCGAGAAACCAGCGACCCTTCATAAAAATCCCTCCCACCAATAAGCTATTGGCAGGAGGGAGAAAATAGACCATCCGGTTTTTCGGTGGTTACTGGAAGAATTGCGCATGGACCGCGCGCATGGCGCGCTCGGAGTCTTCCTTGTCGATGAGAACCGAGAGCTTGATCTCGCTCGTGGAGATCATGTGGATGTTGATGTGCGCCGCGTAGAGCGCTTCAAACATCTTCGCGGCAACGCCGGGGTTTCCCTGCATGCCCGCGCCCACGACGGAGACCTTTGCAACGTCGGTGTTGATATCGATATGATCGAACTTGAGGCTGTCGCGGTTCGCGTTCAGAACCTCCTCGCAGCGCGCCGCGTCCTTGTCGGCGACGGTGAAGACGATGTCCTTGCACTCGTCGTGACCGTAGGACTGCAGAATCATGTCGACGTTGATCTTTTCCTTGGCAAGCAGGCTGAATACCTTGTAGGCAACGCCCGGCACGTCCGGCATTGCGGCAAGGGCAATGCGCGCAATCTTTTTATCCTGCGCCACACCGGCGATATAAGTCTTTTCCACGTTCTTGACAACCTCCTTGACAATCGTACCGGGATTTCCGGAAAAGCTGGACAGAACCTCCAGCTGCACACCATAGCTCTTTGCCAGCTCAACCGAGCGGTTATTGAGGACCTGTGCGCCGAGCGACGCCAGCTCCAGCATTTCGTTATACGTGATTTCGGGCAGCTTCTTTGCCTCCGGCACAACGCGCGGATCGCAGGTATACACGCCGTCGACGTCCGTAAAGATCTGGCACAGATCCGCCTGCAAGGCAATCGCCATCGCAACCGCCGTCGTATCCGAGCCGCCGCGCCCGAGCGTCGTCACATCGCCGTATTTGTCCACACCCTGGAAGCCTGCGACGAGGACGATGCGCTTTTTATCGAGTTCTTCTTTGACGCGCTCGCACGCGACCTTTTTGATGCGGGCGAACGAGTGGGTGGACGATGTGTTCATGCCGACCTGCCAGCCGCAAAGAGACACGACCGGGTAGCCCAGCTTTTCAATCGCCATCGCCATCAGCGCAATGGACATCTGCTCGCCGCACGCCAGCAGCATATCCATCTCGCGCTTCGAGGCGTTGGGGTTAATCTCCTCCGCCTTGGCGATCAGATCGTCCGTGGTGTCGCCCTGCGCGGACAGCACCACGCACATCTCGTTGCCCTTTGCATAGGCGTCCGTGATGATTTTTGCCACGCGGAAGATGCGCTCTGCATTTGCAACCGAGCTTCCGCCGAATTTCTGTACAATGCGTGCCATGTTTTCCCTCCTGGAGCTTATTCAAAAATGGGCCATGCGGCTGCGGGGTGAACGCTGCCGGACAGAACCTTTTCCGCCTCGATGGGCGCGGTGATACCGGCGATAAAGCCCGCGCGTGCCGGAAGCCAGCTGATTTTGCCGAGCTGCTGCTCCAGCGCCGCCTTACCGCCTTCCGGAATGCGGACATAGAACCGCGCGTGGAACTGCGAGAAGCTTGCGGGCTTTTCCTCGCAGGCGTCCCAGCCGGCAGGCTGCGCGCGCCCCGGATTTTTCACAATGTCAATGATATCGCCGACGACGGCGCTTGCCGTGGGGTAGCGCCCCGCGCCGGGTCCGGCAAAGAGCACCTCGCCGACCTCGCTTGCGCGGACGCACACGGCGTTGAATACCCCGTTCACGCCTGCCAGCAGCGCCGAGGATTTGATAAAGTGCGGGCTGACGAAGCAGAAGCGCCTGCCGTTTTGCAGCAGCGTTCTTCCGAGCAGCTTGATCTTCATGCCGCCGGACTCTGCAAACGCTGCGTCCAGCGCGTCGACCTTCGAGATGCCCTCGACGTGGATATCCTCAGGGCTGACGTTTTTGCCGAACGCAAGACCCGAGAGGATGCAGCTTTTTCTTGCCGCGTCGATGCCCTCGACGTCCGCGGTGGGGTCCGCCTCGGCATAGCCCAGACGCTGCGCGTTGGAAAGCGCGTCGGAGTAGCTCTCGCCGTTTTCCAGCATCTGCGTGAGAATATAGTTGGTCGTGCCGTTCAGAATGCCGGAGACCTCGGTAATTTCGTTTGCGCCCAGACAGCGGGTGAGCGGGTTGAGGACCGGAATGCCGCCCGCGACCGACGCTTCAAAGAGGATATTCACGCCATGCGCTTTCGCAAGCTCGAACAGCTCGAGCCCGTGCTCGGCAATGAGCTGCTTGTTGGCGGTAACGACGTGCTTGCCCGCCTTGAGCGCGCGCGAAACAAAATCGAGCGCCACGGTGCTGCCGCCGATGGTCTCCACCACGAGGTCAATTTCGGAGTCCTGCTCGATGGCGGAAAAATCGGAAACAAAGTACGGCGCAAACGGACCGTCCTTTTTGGGGGTTCTGGTGTAGATTGCCTTGAGGGCAATTTTCTCGCCCGCGTTTTTTTCCAGCAGCGCCGCATTTTTCAGCAGAATCTCTGCCACGCCGCCGCCGACCACGCCGAGACCGGCAATTGCAATATGCTTCATAGACGATTCTCCTCAGTGGTTTGCCATTTCGAAAATGTCACGCAGCGCCTCGTGGTCCAGACTGACCAGCGTCCCGACCCGGCGCGTACCGTGGTAGCTGACTCGTGCGGCAAGATCCTCGATGCCTGCCGCATCCTGCACGCCGCAGGAAAGCGCGCCGATGGAAACCGGCATGCCGAGGCTTCTGAAATACGCCTCGGAGGCGTCGATG
The DNA here is from genome assembly GCA_937907715.1 of uncultured Clostridia bacterium. GTDB lineage: Bacteria > Bacillota > Clostridia > Oscillospirales > Oscillospiraceae > CAG-170. Next base: position 6,313 of record CALERM010000113.1, on the reverse strand, counting down.
CCGGCATTTGCCGCCTTATGGATATCGGGCTCTGCAATGTCCCAGACGTTGCGGGCAAAGCGGGCAAAGAGCTTCTCGTTTTCCGGATTGACCTTGCAGACGTATCTTGCCCAGCTGCACCAGAGCGCGGAAAGCGCTTCTGCGTGGATGATGTCAAATTTCTCGCTCAGCGCGAAGCTGACCGGGTGGACCGAAAAGCCCTTTGCGCCGCCGAGACCGGTCAGCCCGTTGTGAGACAGACTGCCGCACCACATAATTTCGCTCATCGCGTCGTAATCGCCGGGGTTATCCAGCGCGGCAGGACCGTTCGCAATCGTCACGCGCAGCACGCTTTCGGCAAGCTGCATCGTCGTTTCGTTGCCGGAAATCGGGTTAAAATAGCGCTCTAACGTGTGCATCAGAATGTCCGTCACGCCGCAGGCGACCTGCCGCCGGGGAAGCGTTGCGGCAAGCGCAGGGTCCATGATGGCAAATGCCGGGCGGTTAAAATCGGTATTCAGCCCGCGCTTCTGCAAAATGGTTTCGTCGGTGAGGACGGCAGAGTCGCTCGTCTCGCTGCCGGAGGCGGGAATGGTGAGAATGACGCCGACGGGCGTGGTCTTTTCGACCTTCTTCTTTCCGAGCCAGAAGTCCCAGATGTCGGTGTCCGGATTTGCTCTTCCGTGGGCGATTGCCTTCGCGGTGTCGATGACGCTGCCGCCGCCGATGGCGAGAATCAGCTGCGCGTCCATGGCGATTGCCTTTTTGACGCCCTCGCGCGCAAGACCCAGATGCGGGTTCGGCTGCACGCCGCCGAGCGTGGCATACGAAACGCCCGCGCCATCGAGCAGCGCCAGCACCCGGTCCAGCAGACCGCTTTTCTTCGCGCTGTGTCCGCCGTAGACCACAAGCACGCGGCTTGCGCCGCTTTTCTTCAGCTGCCCGGGCAGCTTCTCTGCGCTGTCTCTGCCGAACACAATGCGCGTCGGGACGCAATATTCAAATGCCTGCATGAGAATTGTTTCCTCCTTCTTATCCGGCGACCGCCTCGGCGCGCACGACGCCGCGGGTCTCGCTGAGCTGCCGCGTCAGTTCCTCAATCGGACAGACGAGCGCGCCTGTCTCGGCAGAGATCGTAACCATTGCCTTGCCGCCGGTCGGAATAGACTGGTTGATGGTCAGTATATTTGCGCCGCAATTGGCAAAAATGGATAATATCGAGGACAGAACGCCAGCCTTGTCCTTCAGAACCATCTGGAAGGTAATAATGCGTCCTGCCATCATATTCTGGAACGGAGAGATGCAGTCGCGGTACTTATAGAACGCGCTGCGGCTGATGCCGACGGCTTTGGCGGCGACGTTGACCTTGTCGGTCTCGCCGGTTTCCAGCATGCGCTTTGCCTCTGCGACCTTCCGGAAAATTTCGGGCAGCGCGGAGGAGTCCACAATGAAGTATTTTGGGGCTTTTTCCATGATGTTCACCTCGTTTGTCTTTGCTAAGCAAGCATATGTCCGCTTGTTGTGACCACTATACATCATACTTCACAAAAAAGCAAGAGGAATTTCGGAAAAAATTACAAAAGGGGGTGTTGTGTGTTGCGCGCGAGAAAGCTGGGGACCATGGCGCTGATTGCTGCGGGCGCGGCGCTGGGGCTGTGGCTGTTTGCGGCGGTTCTGTTTCCGCTGCTGCTGCCGCTTTTTATCGGGCTTGGCGTGGCGGAGCTGGCGAAAAAGCCGGTCGGCGTTTTGCAGCGGAAAAGCGGGCTTCCGCTGGGGCTTTGCTCGTTTGTGTGCGTGCTGGGGCTTTACGCGGCGTTCGGCGCGGGCGCATTTTTGCTGTGCCGGCTTCTGTGCCGCCAGGTCGGAGGGTTCCTGCACCAGCTGCCGCAGCTGGCGGGGCGGCTGGAGGAACCGGCAACGGCGCTGCAGGCGCGGCTGTATGCCATCGCGGACAAATTTCCGGACGGCATCGGTTCCGGGCTTCGCGCGGGGCTGACGAGCTTTTTTGAAAGCGGCGCGGCGCTTGGCACGAAGCTCTATGAAAAGCTCTTTCTGTTTGCTTCGGGGTTTCTGGGAAGGCTTCCCGATCTGGTGCTCGGCGCGGTGACGGCGGTTTTGTCGAGCTTTATGTTCTCTTCTCAGCTCGAAGAGCTGAAGCATCTGTATGTCCGCCATGTGCCGCAAGCCTGGCGGCAGAAGCTCTCGAAGGTACGCACGCACCTGTCCATGACGCTCGGCGCGTGGCTGCGGGCGCAGGGAAAGCTCATGGGCATCACGTTTCTGATTCTGACGGCGGGCTTTTTCTTCCTGCGCGTGGAGTATGCAATCCTGTTTGCGCTTCTGCTTACGATCATCGATGCGCTGCCGGTTTTCGGCACGGGAACGGTACTGATTCCCTGGAGCATGGCGCAGTTTCTGCGGGGAGACACACGCTGCGGCGTGGGGCTTCTGCTGCTGTACGCAGTGGCGGCGCTGACGCGGCAGGCTCTGGAGCCGCGGCTGCTCGGCGGGCAGATCGGGCTTCCGCCGGTGGCGACGCTGGCGGCGCTTTACGTGGGCTACCGTGTGATGGGCGTGGCAGGAATGATCGTGTTTCCGCTGCTGGCGGTTTTCTGCTGCCAGCTCTACCGGTCCATCATGGCGCGCACGCCGGACGAAGCGCCGGTATCGCACGAAAAAAAGCCGGAGCGCGCCGGGTAAGCTGCCGCTTGCGATTGCGCGCGCTTTGCGGTATGATACAGGGGACGATTTTGTCCGGGAAAACCCGGAAAGGAGGCGGGCGCGCATGCTGCTTTCCCATACGGCGCAGCGAGAAGGAGCGCTTTTGACGTTTCTGCGGGGCGAGCTTTCGCTTTCCTCGGGACTGGTCAAGCGGCTCAAATGGCAGAATGCTTTCTTTCTCGACGGCACGCCCGTTCACACCAACGCGCGCGTCAGGTCCGGACAGAAAATCACCGTGCGCATAGAAGAAGCGCCCGAGGGCTTTTTGCCTCAGGCGCTGCCGATCCATATTTTATATGAGGATGCGTACATGATCGCGCTCGACAAGCCCGCCGGGCAGCTCGTCCATCCGTCGCCGCGCAAAAACGAGGGGACGCTGGCAAACGCGCTGCTGGGCTATTATGCGCGAACAAGCCAGCCCTGCGGCATTCACCCCGTCACGCGGCTCGACCGCGACACCTTCGGCGTGGTCCTGCTGGCAAAAAATGCGCACATCCACGCGAAGCTCTGCCAGCTGATGAAAGACGGCGCGATTCATAAGACCTATCTGGCGGCAGTCTTCGGCTGCCCGGAAAAAGCCGCGGGCGAAATTTCACTGCCGGTCTATAAGCTCGGAAACGGGAGTCTTCTGCGCATGGTCGACCCGCGCGGAAAGCGCGCCGTGAGCCGCTACCGGGTGATCTCGGCAGCAGATCAGACGAGCGTCCTTGCCCTCACTCCCGTGACCGGCAGGACGCACCAGCTGCGCCTGCACTGCAAGGCGGCGGGCTTTCCGATTCTCGGCGACCCGCAGTACTGCTCGCCCGCGTCCGCCCTTTATTCCGGCACACACGGGCTGTTCAGCCAGCAGCTGCTGGCAGCAAGGCTGGCGCTTTTGCACCCTGTGACGGGGCAGCCGCTCGTCATTTCCTCCCGGCAGAGCGTTTCAGCGGGCAACGAACAGGTCCATGTGGACGCCCGCGTCCTCGATGCAGACGTGCGCGCCGTCTAAAATCTGCCCCACCAGCGCCAGCTCCGACGTGTCGTGCGCCAGATCGGCGCCGGCAAGCTCCCAGAACGTCTCGGCAAGCGCCGGGTCGCGGATTTCGGGCTGCAGGAGCTTCGCGAGCCGTTCGAGCTTCGGGCGGTTTTCGGCGGTATAATCCCCCTGAACCAGAAGGCGCAGTCCTTCCGGTTCTTTTTTCAGCCGGAGAGAGACCTCCGTCGCGCCGCAGGCAAACAGCGCCGCGCCGATTTCGTCGATGATCCGGCTCATTTTCTGCCGGGCTTGCGGATGTCGTTGCTTCATGGTTCCTCCTTTGAGCGGCTGCGCAGCGCTTCAATGATCGGAAGCAGCAGCACGCAGACCAGACCTGCGGCAAAGCCGTTGTTGTAGAGATTCATGCCCCCATGCAAAATGGAGGTGTTCTGGACGATGGTCATGTGCAGGAAGCCTGCAACCATGCCCCAAATGGGACCGAACTGACCGGCAATCGGCGCAAGCCCCGTGCAGAACAGCACGGCAAGCAGCGGACCCGGCGCGGTGAACGGCACGGCGACGAGCAGCGCCTTGGCAAGGCACGCGCCCGCCATCACCGGAAGAATGTTTTTCGGGTGCTTGCCGAACGCGGCAAAGCCCGTCATGCTCAGCACGCAGCAGACCAGCGGTCCGTTGAGCCGCACGCCGAACGGATACAGCGCCAGCAGGTACACAAGCCCGATTGCGCCCGTAAACGCCATGTTGACCAGCGTCGGCGCTGCGCCGTCCATCAGGATAAAGTCCGCAACCGAACGACCCGAATGGCGCAGCAGCGAAATATAATCGCGCGGTCGGCGGCAGCCGAGATAGACGCCCGCAAGCAGCAGCCCCAGCAGAATCACCCGCAGCAGCCACAAAAACGTCTCGTGGTCTTCAACCCCCCATTGCAGCTCCGTGACAAACTCGACGCCCAGCCCCTTGCAGATGCTCGCGATGCCGAGCCCGAGAAAGCCCGCGGCAAAGCCGACGTTATAAAGATCGAAGCCCTGATGGAGCTTGACCGTGTAGCCCGCGATGGGCGGCACGAAAAAGCCGATGGCGACGCCGGAAAACAGCATCGCGGGAATACACCAGCCGGCGGGCAGATGCACCAGCCAGAAGCTCACCAGCGGCGACAGGCACGTGGAAAACAGCGTCTGATAGATATATTTTGAGAACGGCTCTCCCTGAAATTTTGCGTAGAGCCAGCCGCCGAGCAGCACGGGCAGAATGTTCAGAAGGTTCTTGCCCAGCAGGCTGAAGCCTGCCATCATGAAAAGGCACGCAAACGTCAGCCCCGTCACGGGAAGGCGCATCGCATAGACCAGCGCCGTACTTAACGCCAGCACCAGCGCGGCATTGAAAAGCGCGGCGCCCACGCCGCCGGTGACGGCAGGGTCTGTAATGAGCCCGGCGTCGGAGAGAAGAATCTGCTGCAAGCCGTGCAGCAGTTCCCGCGGCGGCTGCGAAACAAAAGCAAACGCAGCAAGCACCACGCACAGCGCAGGAAGCACACCGCGCAGCACCGGACTTTGCCGGTCTGAGCGGGAGGAAGCGGCGGTTTTCTTCATAATAGCATCCTTTCCGAAAAAAATGGCGCGAAGGGAGAAAATGTAACAGTTTCTTTACGGCACGCGCCTTTATTTTAACGGAAAAAGGAAGCGAAGGCAAGAAAAATATCCGAAAAGCCCCGTAAAAGGCGGCGGACACCAGATTTTCCGCGCCCGCCGTGCTGCTATTTATGATATTTTGTTCCTGCCTGGATGGACTCGGCTCTGTAAAGCTGCTCGAGCGCCATCACGCGCGCGAGGTGGTGCGGAAACGTCATGCGGCTCATGGAAAGAAGAAAATCCGCCTGCTTTTTCAGTTCCGCGTCCACACCGAATGACGAGCCGATCAGAAAGCAGACGCTGGACCGACCGCTTTTTTTGATGTCGGAGAGCTTCCCCGCCAGCTCCTCCGAGGAGAGCATCTTCCCTTCGGGCGCAAGCACGCAGAAAAAGCTTCCCTTCGGAATCTTTGCGCGGATCAGCTCGGCCTCCCTGGAAAGCCCCTGCGCAATCTGCGTCGGGTTCGGGTCCTCCGGCAGCTTATACTCCGGCAGCTCCAGCAGCTGAAACGAGCAGAACGCCCCCAGCCGCTTTTTATATTCCTCCGCCGCAGAAATATAAAACTTCTCCTTGAGCTTCCCCATACAAATGAGTGTCATCGAAAACATACCGTACCCCCAAGCCTCGCAGAGTCCTACGAAAACAGACCTCGCGTCCGCCTCGCAGAGTTCGCGCCGCGCACGGCGCGAAAAAATTCAAATCCATTTTATCCGGCGGCTCCGCCGACCGGAAAAATTCAGCTCAGCCCGCAAGTGTAGAATTTTTGTCCCGCTGGGACAAAAATTCTGCGCGCAGTCGGGCTGCAATCCCTCTCGGCAAAAGCCTGCTTTTGCCGAAGATAAAAAAATTCCGCCCCAGGGACGGAATTTTTTTATCTCTTATTCTGCTACGTACGGCAGCAGGGCGATGTGGCGGGCGCGCTTGATGGCGACCGTCAGCTGACGCTGATGAGCAGCGCAGGTACCAGTCGTGCGGCGGGGCAGGATCTTGCCGCGCTCGGACAGGT
>CALERM010000112.1 GCA_937907715.1 uncultured Clostridia bacterium | reverse complement strand
TCACGCGCGGGCAGAACGAAATGATCATCTCCATCATGCTCAACTATGTGGCAACGCTTCTCATGGGCGTCATCTACACCAGCTGGATTCGCGACGCCTCCGTTCCCCAGACGCCCGCCATCAACGAAGCGGTGCATCTGCCGCGCATCGTCTCCGGCATGCGCTTTACCTGGGGTCTTGTCATCGCAATTGCGGTGGGGCTTCTTCTTTACTATGTGCTGTTCTGGACCAACGTCGGCTTCCGGCTGCGCGCGGTCGGCTGCAACATGACGGCAAGCCGCTTTAACGGCATCCCCGTCGGGCGGTACATGCTGGCAAGCTTCATTGTCTCCGGCGCGATTGCAGGTCTGGGCGGCAGCGCAGAGCTTCTCGGCACCCAGTTCCGGTTAATTAACGGCTTCGGCGCGGGCTACGGCTTTGACGGCGTGGCAATGGCGCTCATTGGGCAGCTGCATCCGATTGCTACGATGGTCGTCGCGTTGTTCTTCGCGGTACTGCGTGTAGGCTCGACGACCATGCAGGCGGCGACCGGCGTTCCGACCAGCGTGTCGGACATCATTCAGGCGCTTGTGATCGTCTTCTCGGTCGCCGGTATGGCGCTGACGAAGCTTCCGGAATTTGAGGCGTGGAAAAATCGCGTCTTCGGCAGGAGAAAGGAAGGTGCGGCATAATGGATTGGATTTCGAGCTTACTTCTTGCAACCGTTCGTCTGGCAATTCCGGTGCTGCTCATTTCGCTCGCCGAGCTGTACGGACAGAGAGCCGGTATGGTCAACATCGGTCTGGAGGGTCTTGCCTCCATCGGCGCGCTGGTGGGCTTTCTGGTGTGCTATGTGACGGGCTCCAACTGGCTGGGGCTTCTGTGCGGCGCGCTCTGCGGCATTGCGGTCAACATGATCTACGCCTTTTCTACCATCACACTCTGCGCCAACCACACGGTCTACGGCATGGCGATCAACATCTTCGCCCCGGCGCTCGCGTCGTTTATCTACCGCGTGTACTTCGGCACCGGCTCCGACCTCAAGCAGATCGTCACCATGTCCTCGGTTGCCATTCCGGGGCTCAAGGACATCCCTGTGATCGGCGCGCTGCTGTTTGACCAGAGCCCGATGGTGTATCTGACGCTGCTGTTCGTCGCCTTCACTGCCGTCTTCTTCGGAAGAACCCGCGCGGGTCTGAGCTATAAATCCGTCGGCGAGCATCCGCAGGCGGCGGCGACGCTCGGTATCCACGTCATCGGTATCAAGTATCTTTCCTGTGTGATCTGCGGCGCGCTGGCGGGCATCGGCGGCGCTTATCTAACCACCTGCTACTCGAGCACCTACACCGACGGCATTGTCGCAGGACGCGGCTTTATCGCGCTGGCGGCGGTGATCTTCGGCAGATGGAACGCGGGCGGGATCTTGCTTGCATGCCTCTTCTTCGGCTTCTGCGACGCGCTGCAAATCCGTCTCCAGGTCTCCGGCATCGCCATCCCCTATCAGTTCTTCCAGATGATTCCGTATCTTGCCACGGTTCTGGTCCTGAGCCTGATCGGCGCAAAGCAGGCAGGTCCGAGGGCAAACGGTCAGCCCTATCGCCGCGAACAGCGGTAAAGCGGTAACAGCGCCTTCGGGCGTCGTTATAAATCCTATTTTATACGGAGGGAACCCAATGAAAAAGTTACTCGCTCTGCTCCTGGCAGCTGCCATGCTGCTGACGTTCGTCGCCTGCGCAAGCAAGCCCGCAGAAACGCAGACGTCTGCGGAAACGACGACCGAAGAAACCGCCGCTCCGGCTGCGGAAACCGAAACCAAGGAAGAAACCGCTGCTCCCGCAGCATCCGACGGCAAGACCTACAAGGTCGCCATGATCTGCGACTCCAGCATCAACGACGGCGGCTGGGG
>CALERM010000111.1 GCA_937907715.1 uncultured Clostridia bacterium | reverse complement strand
GTCGAAAAGTGCGAGGCAATGCGCAACTTTGCCAACAAGATCTGGAACGCAAGCCGCTATGTTCTCATGAACCTCAAGATTGACGAGCCCGGTCTTCCGGCGCTGGACGATCTGGAGCTGGAGGACAAGTGGGTGCTCTCGAAGCTTAACACGCTCATTCGCGAGGTCACGGCAAATCTTGATGCGTATGAAATCGGCGTCGCGTCCAGCAAGGTCTACGACTTCATCTGGGACACCTATTGCGACTGGTATATCGAGCTGACCAAGACCCGGCTCTACAGCGAAAACGAAACGAGCAAGCTTGCTGCGCAGAAGGTGCTGGTGTATGTGCTGGATCAGATTCTGCGCCTGCTGCATCCGTTCATGCCGTTCATCACCGAGGAAATCTGGCAGGCAATTCCGCACGAAGGCAAGTTCCTGATTTCCGCCGAATGGCCCACCTACCGCGAGGAGTTTGCATTCGGTGCGGAGGAAGCGAGCATGCAGCAGATCATCGAGGCAATCACCGCCCTGCGCGCGCGCCGCGCTGAGATGAACGTGCCCATGAGCAAGAAGGTCAATCTCACAATTGCCGCGTCCCAGCCCGAAGTCTTTGCGGCGGGCAAGGCGTTCTTCCTGCGGCTGGCAGGCGCCGAGGACGTGAAGATCTGCGGCATGGAGGCTGCCGATGCGGCGTCCGGCGATGACGGACTCGTGGAAGTGACCACGCACGCGGCGCGTCTGTTCATGCCGCTTGCAGAGCTGGTCGACTTTGAAAAGGAGCTCGCCAGAATCGCAAGGGAAAAGGAAAACTGCCTCAAGCAGATTGCCATGTTCGAGAGCAAGCTCTCCAACGAAGCGTTTGTCTCGAGAGCGCCCGAGAAGGTCGTCAACGACCAGAAGGAGAAGCTGGCAAAGAACCAGGCGCTGCTGGCGCAGCTCATCGAGAGCGAAAAGCGGCTGAAAAAGTAAGCGTCGCCCTCGTTCGACCGAAGACGCAAGGGAAAAATTGTATAATGGACACGCATGGAGCTTCCGTGCGTGTCCATTTTTTATATCTGGAGTGATGCAAATGAATATGACAAGCTTTTTGCAGGATAAACGGCTTACCATCGCCCTCAAGGGCGAGATCGACCACCACAGCGCCAAGGACACCATGCGCATCATCGGCAACAAAATTGACATCTACCTGCCGATGGTCTGCGTGCTGGACTTTCGCGACGTGACGTTCATGGACTCGAGCGGCATCGCGATTGTCATTCACGCCATCCGGCGCATGCGCGAGCTGCGGGGCGTGGTGCGGGTGGAAAACGTGCCGCCGCAGCCGATGAAGGTATTGAAGGCGTCCGGAATGGAGCGCGTTGTGGTGATTGAAGAAAGGAGCATGGCACATGAAGTGTGAAAATCAGATGGAGCTGACGTTTCCCAGCCAGTCCAGAAACGAGGGCTTTGCGCGCGCGGCGGTAGCGGCGTTTGCCGCGCAGCTTGACCCGAATCTCGATGAACTCGGCGATATCAAGACTGCGGTCTCCGAGGCGGTGACCAACTGCATCGTCCACGCCTACCGCGACACGATCGGCATGATTTCGCTCAAATGCCGGATTCTGCCGGGAAGCGTCCTCGATATCATTGTCAAGGACCGGGGCTGCGGCATTGCCGACGTGGCGCAGGCAAGAACGCCGATGTATTCCACCGGCGGCGACGATCGCAGCGGCATGGGCTTTACGATCATGGAGAGCTTCATGACTGAGCTTCGCGTCACCTCGACGCCCGGAAAGGGAACGACGGTACATATGAAGCGAAAAATCGTCCGCCGGGGCGAAAAGGCGTGATGGACCGGACGCAGGCGCTGATTGCCCGCGCACAGCAGGGAGACAAGGCGGCGTCGGAGCAGCTGGTGCTGGAAAACGCGGGTCTGATCTGGTCGATTGCACGGCGGTATTTTGGGCGCGGTGTGGAGCCGGACGATCTGTATCAGCTCGGCGCGCTCGGCTTTCTCAAGGCGATCGCTGGCTTTGATACGCAGTATGGCACGCAGTTTTCAACCTATGCCGTTCCCAAAATCGCAGGCGAAATCCGGAGGTTTCTGCGCGACGACGGCGCGGTCAAGGTCAGCCGCAGCGTCAAAGAGCGCGCCGCCGCCATCAAAAAAGAGCGCCAGCGGCTCACGGGGGAGCTGGGAAGAGAGCCGACGCTCTCCGAACTGTCGCAGTCTCTGGACATAAGTCCCGAGGAAATCGCAAGCGCCGAGACGGCGACCAGCAGCGCAGAATCCATCCAGCGTCAGACCGGAGACGAGGGCATTACGCTCGAGGACGTTCTGGCAGGACCCGAGATGGAGGATGGCATTCTGGAGCGCATGGCGCTCAAACAGGCGGTCGCGAATCTTTCTGCGCGCGAGCAGATGGTCATATCCCTGCGCTATTATCACGGGCTTACGCAGCAGAAGGTCGCTTCCATCATCGGCGTGTCGCAGGTGCAGGTCAGCCGGATTGAAAAAAAGGCGCTGGAGCGGCTGCGCACGTTTTTGTAGTCGACAAATCGCAAAAAATATACTAAAATAGGTTCACTACGAAAAAAGGTGAAGCTATGACAAGTGATTTTGAAACGCGATTTCTGGCGGCGCGCCGCGCGGTGATTGCCCGGCGGTTTTCGCACTTGAACGATATGCAGCAGAAGGCGGTTCTGACGACCGAAGGTCCGCTTCTGCTGCTTGCCGGCGCAGGAAGCGGCAAGACGACGGTGCTGATTCACCGCATTGCAAACCTCATTGCCTTCGGCGAGGGCGCAGACTCGAACGAAATTCCCGATTACATCACGGAAGACGACGTGGAATTTCTGGAAGAATATCTGAAAGCGCCGGAACCTGAAAACCAGCCGAGAGCCGAGGCGCTTTCCGCGCTGCATCCGGCTGCTCCGTGGTCGATTCTTGCCATCACGTTTACCAATAAGGCGGCAAATGAATTAAAAGACCGCCTGGGGAAGCTGCTCGGCGAGCAGGCGATGGACGTCTGGGCAATGACGTTTCATGCTGCCTGCTGCCGGATTCTCCGGCGCGATATTGACCGGTTCGAGGGCTACTCCTCAAGCTTTACGATTTACGATACATCGGACTCCGAGCGTGTGATCAAGGATGTCCTGAAGGATCTCAACATGGACGAGAAGGTGTTCCCGCCGCGGCTGTGCTTGTCCATCATCAGCAAGGCGAAGGACAAGGCGCAGCACCCGGACGAATTTTCAAAGGTCGCCGACCGCGCAGGAGACTACCGCATGGAGAAAATCGCCGAGATCTACGAGGGCTATCAGAAGCGTCTTTTTGAGGCAAACGCCCTGGATTTTGACGATATCATTCTCAAGACCGTGGAGCTTTTAGAGGCGTTCGAGGATGTGCGGACCTATTATCAGCGCAAGTTCCGCTATGTTCTGATTGACGAGTACCAGGACACGAACGAGCTGCAATACCGGCTTTCGTCGCTTCTTGCGGGCGGGTATGAAAATATCTGCGTCGTAGGCGACGACGATCAGTCGATCTACAAGTTCCGCGGCGCGACGATTGAGAACATCCTGTCCTTTGAAAAGCAGTATCGCGGCGCGAAGGTGATCCGGCTCGAGCAGAACTACCGCTCGACCAAATCCATTCTCGACGCGGCAAACGCGGTGATTTCCCACAATCAGGGGCGCAAGGGCAAAAAGCTCTGGACGAAGAACGCCTCGGGCGATAAGATCACGGTCTATGAGGCGCTCAATGAATCGGACGAGGCAAACTACGTCGCGGGGCGGATTTTCTCGATCTCCAAGGGAAAAAACTTCAACGATTTTGCCATTCTTTACCGCACGAACGCACAGTCGAATGCGCTCGAATACGCCTTCAAGCGCAACAGCATTCCGTACCGGATCATCGGCGGCACACGCTTTTTTGACCGCGCCGAGGTCAAGGACATGCTGGCATACCTGTGTGTGATCAACAACCGCGCAGACGATTTGCGCCTGCTTCGCATCATCAACAATCCGCCCCGGGGCATCGGCGCGAAGACCATCGAGATGGCGACGCGGCAGGCGCAGGCGGCGGGCGTGCCGCTCTACAATGTCATTTCAGACCCTTACAGCTATCCGAGTCTGGAAAAGGCAGCGGCGAAGCTGATGGCGTTCACGGTCCTGATCGAGGACTGTGCGGAGTTACTCAAAACGCTCAGCCTGCCAGAGTTTTATGAGGAGCTTTTGATCCGCACCGGCTATGTCACGATGCTTGAGGGCAAGGACGATGTAGAGTCGCGCACCCGGCTTGAGAACGTGCGTGAGCTTAAATCCAGCATCGTCAGCTACTGCGAAAATACGGACCTGCCGACGCTTGCCGGTTTTCTGGAGGAAATCGCGCTCTATACGGATATCGAGCAGTATGACGCGGAGGCGGACGCGGTTGTTATGATGACGATGCACGCGGCAAAGGGACTGGAGTTTCCGCATGTGTTTCTGGTGGGACTCGAGGAAGGACTCTTCCCCGGCACCAGAAGTCTCGGCGATCCCGAGGAGATGGAAGAAGAGCGACGGCTCTGCTACGTCGCCATCACGCGCGCGAAGCAGTCGCTCACCATCTGCTATGCAAGAAGCCGCATGCTCTACGGCAGAACGACGAGCAACATTGCCTCTCGCTTTATCGACGAGCTTCCGCCCGAGTGCGTCAACCGGACCGAGCAGCCGAAGCCAAAATACGATCAGCCGCGCGACTATGGCAGCTTCGGCAGGGTCTCCATCTACGGAGACTACGAATCGTTTTCTCCGCGCCCGGCGGGGCAGAGCACATCACGCCGGAGTTATTCCTCGGTGGTGCCGGAAGCAAAGAAAAAAGCGCCAACGGTGCAGTTTTCCAAGGGCGAGATGGTGCAGCACAAGGCGTTCGGGCGCGGCATGGTGCTGAGCGTCATTCCGATGGGAGGAGACGCCCTGCTGGAAATTGCGTTCGACGGCGTCGGCACCAAGAAGCTGATGGCAAACACCGCAAGCCAGCACATGACGAAGCTTTAGCGAGCAACTGACTCCATCAGAATCTTCCCGGCATATTGCGCCGCCTGCCGGCATAGGCTGTTAGCCGGAGGTGGTGGCGATGAACCGGTTAAAACGGCGCAGGCGCCGTCTGGCGCTTGCAGGCTTGCTGCTTCTGATGATCGGAAGCATGGTGCTGCTGCAGCTGCGCATTGCGCCGACGCTCCGCAAAATTGCGGAAAATCAGGTTGTGAACGCAGCGTCCGACGCCATTTTCCGCGCCGTCACGCGCCAGCTGCAAACCGGAAGCGTCGACTACAGCCGGATCATCGGGCTGGAAAAGGACGAGACCGGCAGGATTGCGGCGCTTACCACCGACATGCAGCAGGTGGCGAAGCTCAAATCGGAGGTGCTGGCGTTTCTGGACGAGGAAATCTCGAACATGGACGACGAGGCGCTGTCCGTGCCGGTGGGAAGCCTGCTGTTTCCGACGTTTTTTGCCGGGCGCGGGTTTTCGATTCCTGTGCGCATTCTTGCCCTCAACAGCACGAACGCGGATTTTTACAGCAGCATCGAGGCTGTCGGCATCAACCAGAGCGTGCAGCAGATTCGCATTACCTTTACCGTCAGCTTATCGTTTCTGACACCTGTGGGCATTTCGGACACGGACGTGACAAGCGACGTGCTGGCGGCGCAGACCATTTTGCTCGGCGATGTGCCGGAGAGCTATTTCCATCTGGGATAAGAACAGAAAAAGAGGCTATTTATGGAACCACAAAAAGAAATTCAGCAGCTTACCAAGGAGTTGGAGCATGCAGGCTTTTTATACTATGTGAAGGATGCGCCGGAAATGTCGGACTACGACTATGACCACAAGCTCCGCAGGCTCGAGGAGCTTGAGGCGCAGTATCCGGAGTATGCCCTTGCCAACAGCCCGACGAAGCGTGTCGGCGGCGCGGCGCTTTCACAGTTTGTGAAGGTCCGTCACGAGGTGCCGCTCGAGAGCCTGCAGGATGTGTTTTCCTATGACGAGCTGCGGGAATTTGACGAGCGCCTCCGCAAAGACGAGCCGGAGGCTGAGTACAGTGTCGAGCCAAAAATCGACGGGCTTTCGGTGGCGCTTGAGTATGTTAACGGCGAGTTTGTCCGCGGTGCGACGAGAGGCGACGGGCTCATCGGCGAAGATGTGACGGAAAATCTCAAGACCGTGCGCTCGATTCCGCTGCATTTGGAGAACGCGCCTGCGCGGCTCATCGTCCGGGGCGAGGTGTATATGCCGCGCGCAAGCTTTGAAGCGCTCAACGAGGCGCAGGAAAAGCTCGGAAAGCCACTCTTTGCCAACCCCAGAAACGCGGCGGCAGGCTCTTTGCGCCAGCTCGACCCCAAAATTGCCGCGCAGCGCAGGCTCGACATTCTGGTGTTCAATCTGCAGCTGGCAGAGGGCGTGTCCTTCGTGACGCACACCGAGACGCTCGATTATCTGCGCGCGCTTTCCTTTAAAGTCATCGACTACACGCGCTGCAAAACCATCGACGAGGCGGTTCATACCATCGCTGTAATCGGCGAAACACGGTATGATTTACCTTACGACATTGACGGCGCGGTCGTCAAGCTCAACAGCCTTGCCGGACGCATCCGTATGGGCAGCACAGCAAAATTCCCGCGCTGGGCGGCGGCGTTCAAATATCCGCCCGAGGTCAAGGAAACGATCTTGCAGGATATTGTCGTGCAGGTCGGAAGAACCGGCGTTCTAACTCCGCGCGCGATAGTCGCGCCCGTGCATCTGGCGGGGACGACCGTGACGGCGGCGACGCTTCACAATCAGGATTTTATCTCGCAGAAGGATATCCGCATCGGCGACACCGTAAAAATCCGCAAGGCAGGCGAGATCATCCCCGAAATCCTCGAGGTCGTGCTGGAAAAACGACCGGCGGGAACGGTTCCCTATTTCCTGCCGGACCGGTGTCCGGTCTGCGGCGCAGCGGTGGAGCGCGACGAGGACGGCGCGGCGCTTCGGTGTACGGGGGCGGAGTGCCCGGCGCAGCTGTCGCGCAATCTGGCACACTTTGTCTCGCGCGAGGCGATGAACATCGACGGGCTGGGCAGCGCGATCATTGACCAGCTGATTGAAGAAAAAATGCTCGCAAATCCGGCGGACCTGTACTCGCTCGACTATGAGAAGCTGGCGACGCTGCCGGGACTCGGGCAGAAATCGGCGGACAATCTGAAAGCCGCCATCGACAAGAGCCGGGAGAATGATCTATCGCGTCTTCTGTGCGCCTTTGGCATCCGGCAGGTCGGCGTGAAGGCGGCAAAGGTCCTTGCAAGCCACTTCGGAACGCTCGACGCGCTGATGAACGCGACGGAAGAGGAGCTTCTGGAAGTTCCGGATGTGGGCAAGACGACGGCAGATGCGCTGCGCACGTGGTTCCGGAGTCCGCAGTCGCAGGATCTGATTGCGCGATTGCGTGCGGCAAACGTCAACTTTACCTCCCACAATCAGGTCACGGATACGCGCTTTGCCGGAAAGACCTTTGTGCTGACGGGCGCTTTGAGCCTGTTCACCCGCGACGAGGCGACGGCAAAAATCGAGTCCTTCGGCGGAAAAGCCGCAGGCTCGGTCTCGAAAAAGACGAGCTACGTCGTTGCCGGAGAGAATGCGGGCAGCAAGCTCAAAAAGGCGAACGAGCTGGGCATCCCGGTCCTCTCCGAGCAGGAATTTCTGGACATGCTGCAATGAAGATTACCCTGATCTGTAACTGCGGACTGGTCTTCTCGTCTGGTGGGGAGCTTCTGCTGATCGACGCGCTGACGCAGGAGCTTGCGCCGTTTTACCGCGCGCCGGAGCCTGTGCGGCAGGAGATTGTGACGGGGACCGGCGCATACACAACCGTCTGCGGGCTGCTGTTCACGCACCTGCACCCGGACCATTTCGACAGGGAAGCGGCGCAGGCGTTTGCAGCGTATCACCCGAACGCTGTGCTCTATATCCCGAACCGGCGCGAGCTTCCGCCGGAGTGCCTGTCCGTCGGATGCTTTACCGTGGAGCTGCACCGTGTGCGGCACACGCAGGTTGCGGGCTATGGGAAATCAACGGTCGATACGATGATCGTCTCGGCGGAAGGAAAGCACGTCTATGTTTCCTCCGACGCCGCGCCGGAGGTATCGCTTCATGAAAGCGTGCTGCGCGGGCAAAGCGTGGACGCAGCGTTCTGGAACGGGGAGATGCTTCTTTATAAGCCCGAGCGTGAGGCGCTTTGCCGGTTTGCATCGCAAAATTTTATCTATCATATTCCGGGTGACCCGCAGGACGGCTTGCGGCGCAAGCTGAAAAGGCTGTGCGGGCGTTATCCCGCGGAGCTGGAAACCGTCCGCCTGCTGGGAGATTACCCATCCGAAATCATCCTGTAACAAAGAATGCCGCCCCGGCTTGCCGGGACGGCATTTTCATGTACCAGACGATCTCGCAGAGCTTTGCCCCGCAGGGCAGCGTTTGAAATCTTATTCTGCAACGGACCAGCTTTCGCCATCGAAGAAGACCGAGGCGTAGAAGCTCTGAAGCTGCGGGTTTTGAATCGGCTCGAAGGCAGGCACGGAAGCTGCATCCGGGTCCTGCGGATCTTCGCTGTTTTCCGAAGCATCGACGGGGACCTGCGTCTGCGCTTCGGTGTCGGGGAGGGTGATGTTTGTGCAGGTATAGTAGCCGCTGACACCCAGAAGGATGCCGCCGTCTACCAGATCCATCGCGTAGACGTTTTCCACCGTCACATCGGAGACGACTACCTCGCTGCGAGACCAGCCGTTTGTCAGCAGCAGCCGGTCAAAGCCGCCGAGCAGACCGCTGTCTTCTCCTGTAAGCGGCGCAGTGGTCAGCTCATCCTGCAGCACGGCCGAAACGGCAAGCTCGGCGTCCTCGCTGAGGTCCAGAATCGGGCAGATGGAGTCATAATCATAGATGAGCTGATAGTCGTAGGGGCTGAAAACTTCGGTTCCTGCCAGTGTGAAGCTGAGCGTACTGCCGAGGGAAATACCGTCGATGGTCTGCAGCGTTTTGGCAGGGATGGTGCAGTAGTCCGCGCCGTTGAGCTGAACGAGCATGTCGGCGTTGTAGTCGTTGTATACATCTACGGTTCCGAGGCTGAACAGCACCTCGAACGAACGGCTTGCGGCGGTGA
>CALERM010000110.1 GCA_937907715.1 uncultured Clostridia bacterium | reverse complement strand
GTAGATGTCTATGCTTAGGGTGTATTCTTCCAACTGTCAACGCACCCGGACAGCGGGTCTTTTCACGCTGCGCTGCGTCATTTTTCCTTGCAATACGTCAGTATTCCTGCGAAAAAATGTCTTGCTCAGCGCAAAAATTCTTCGCTGCCGGTCACATCGCCAGTTGAAAGAATACACTCTAGTGTACCGGAGACGGCGCGGGAAGTCAATGAAAACGGGAAATATTGCAAATATCGGGCGGCGGGGGTTGGCTTTTCCGGAAAATTGTGATATGATTAAAAAAATCGCGATTTTCAGGCATTCTCTGAATCAGCAGGAAGAAAAGGGACGAAAAACATGGAGCAGAATCTGACATTTGCAGAGCTTGGCTTATCGAAGGAAATTTTGCAGGCGCTTGAGCAGAAGGGCTACGGCTACCCGACCCGTATTCAGGCGGAGGCGATTCCGCCGTTTATGCAGTGGAAGGACGTCATCGCCAAAGCGCCTACCGGCACGGGCAAGACCTTTGCCTTCGGCATTCCGATGCTTGAGCACATTGACGCCGGCAGCGAGGATTTGCAGGGGCTGATTCTTGCGCCCACGAGAGAGCTTGCCATCCAGATCTGCGACGAGCTCAAAGGGCTTGCCGCATTCAACAAGGACATCCGTGTCGCGGTGGTCTACGGCGGGGCGAAAATCGAGCAGCAGATCAGGCAGCTCGCGAAGCACCCGCAGATCGTCGTGGCAACGCCCGGGCGGCTCATGGACCACTACAACCGCAAGACGCTGCGGCTGGATAAGGTGCAGACGGTGGTGCTTGATGAGGCGGACCGGATGCTCGACATGGGCTTTTTCGACGATGTGACGAAAATTATCGAGCGGGTCAAAAACCGGAAAAACCTCGGTCTGTTCTCCGCGACGATTTCGCAGGAGGTCATGACCGTTTCGTGGATGTATCAGCGAGACGAGGTCGAAATTACGGTGCCCGCAGATGTGGAAAACCGCCCGGACATCACGCAGTATTCGATCACGTGTCCGCCGCTGGAAAAGGTCGACATGGCAATCCGGCTTATCCGCACGCTGGCGCTCGAGCGCACGATCATCTTCTGCAACACGAAGGTCATGTGCCAGCGGCTGAGCGACGATTTGAAGCGCTTCGGCATCCAGGCGGACTGCATCCACGGCGACATTCCGCAGCAAAAGCGCGAAAAAACCATGCGCACGTTCAAAGAAGGCAGGCTCCCGGTCCTCATTGCGACCGACGTCGCCTCGCGCGGCATTGACGTGGACGACGTCGACTGCGTGATCAACTACGACGTGCCGGAGGAAAATGAGTATTATATCCACCGCATCGGCAGAACCGGCAGGGCAAAGAAAAAGGGCATCGCCGTGTCCATCCTCGGCACGTTCCCGGAGCAGGCGAAGCTTGCGGAGATCGCAAAATACTCGCACTATCAGATTCAGCCCGTGCAGTTTTTAGAGGACGGCACATTGGTAGAAGAAGCGCCGAAGCAGAAAAAGCCGCAGCCGCGCCGGAGGTTCCGCCGGTGAGACAGACGGAGCGGGGGTTGATGCTTCTGTGCCTGCCGCTGGGAGATACGCTGGCGGGCGCTCTGAGTCTTGCGCAGGCGCGGGAGCTTTCCAAACGGGCGCGTGCAATCGGCATCGGAGAAGACGACCCTTTGCGCGCGGTTACGCAGAAGGACGTGCAGCGGCTGGGCTACTCCGAAGCGGAGGCTGGGCATATCGTCGCGCTTTTGAACCGGGAGCGACAGCTCGACGGCTATCTTCTCGCGGCGGAAAAGGCGGGCGTGACGGTTGTGACGCGGCTTGATGCGCGCTTTCCGCAGCGCCTGCGCGAGCAGCTCGGAGCCAGATGCCCGGCGGCGCTCTTTTGCAGAGGCAACGTGTCGCTGCTGCAGAGCCGGTGTATCAGTGTGGTCGGTTCGCGGCAGCTGCATGCCCCGGGCGCAGCGTTTGCCGCGCAGGCGGGGCGTCTTGCCGCGCAGGAGGGTTTTGCGCTCTGCTCGGGAGATGCGATGGGCGCAGACCGGACGGCACAGGAGGCTTGTCTGCAAAATGGCGGCAGCGCGCTGATTTTTCCGGCGACAGAGCTGGTGTACTGCCCGGTGCGAGATCGGGTTCTCTACGCCGCGGAGGGCGGCTTTGAGCTGGGCTTTTCGGCGCAGCGCGCGCTGTCGCGCAACCGGCTGATTCACGCGATGGGCGAGAAGACGCTCGTCGCGCAGACAAGCTGCGGCAAGGGCGGTACGTGGAGCGGGAGTCTTGACAATTTGCAGCACGAATACAGTCCGCTGTTTGTCTTCGACGACGGGTCGGACGGTGCAGCCGCACTGTGCGCGCGCGGGGCAACGCCGGTGCGGAGTCTGGACGGCTTGCAAAGCCTGACGCCTGCGCAGATGCAATTTCATATGGAATAAAACGAGCGCCTTGCGATTTGCAAGGCGCTTTTGCGCGGCGTCAGTCGGCGCTTACGATTTGGGATTCTGAAGCTCCGGCGGAAGCTGCTTTTCGTTTTGGATGATCACAAGACTCAGTCCCAGCGCGACAAGGAGCGCACCGACGGCAACCGCGTTATATGGCTGCGGCTCAAAGGCGTAGCCCAGCATCAGGCACACGGCGGCAGCGGCAAAGAACACCACGCGCACGGCGTTCAGCGCCCGGTTCCGGCGCAGCAGAAAATCAAAAAAGTCTTCCAACTTGTCAAAACAGCGCTCTGCCTTCCACGGCGCAAAGAGCCTGCAGAAAAAGATTCCCATGGCGTCATCTCCCGTTCAAGTTGAAACCAGTATACCATGAAGCCGGGCGCTGCGCAAGACAAAGAGCCGGACGAAAATCGTCCGGCTCCGGCGTGTTCGGGAGGGAATGTAGGGCGCCCGAGGGCGCCGGTTGTCATGTCGTGGAGTAATTGCCGCAGCCGCAGCGGCGGCAGGGATTGCAGCAGCTGTTGGAGCTTCCGGAGCAGCCGCAGCTGCCCGTGGACGTGCCGCCGACCGAGCCGGACGAGCAGGAGCTGCACCCGCATCGGCGGCAGCCGCAGCCGCACGACGAGCCGGAGCTCGAGGAATTATTGCTGCTGCTGGTTCCGCCGACCGAACCGGAGGAGCTGCCATTGTTGCAGGTGCAGGAGCAGGTGCAGCGGTTCGAGCTGTTCGAGTCGCTGGTTCCGCCGACCGAGCCGGAATTGGAATTCTGGCAGCAGGGGTTGCAGCAGGAATTGGCGACGAAGCTGGGGAACACAATGCCGCCATAGACGCCGTTATTACACATAAAGTACGACCTCCCGAAATAAGTCTTGGAGGATTGCCTCCGAAGTATCTTATGACGGAAGGCCGCTGCTTGTGTCAAAATTCGGCGCAATCGGTCTGCGCGGCGCCGTTCGCGTCCACAATGTCGGGTGCGGCGCCGCTTGTGCCGCGCACCTCGGGGACGATCGGGTCGCGCAGGTCAAAGGGCGTTCCTGCTTTTTTGCGTTTCATATGCTCACCTCAGTGCTAGGGTGTATTCTTCCAACTCCCAACGCACCCGGACAGCGGACCTTTTCACGCTGCGCTGCGTCATTTTTCCTTGAAATACGTCAGTATTCCTGTGAAAAAATGTCTTGCTCAGCGCGAAAATTCCTCGCTGCCGGTCACATCACGAGTTTTCAGATATACCCTAGTGTTTGAGGCGGGCAGGTTTTTATTCCTTATTTCGCTCCAGCTCGCAGATTCTTGCGCACAGATCCTGAAAGCGGTCCGTGATGCGCCCGAAGTTTTCCCGTTCGTGCGGAATCATGCAGCCGGAGCAGTCCTTGATGCCGCTTTCGGTGAAGCGGAAATTGCCGCCGCAGTCCTTTCCAAGCGCATACAGCGGACAGTAGCAGAACAGGCAGTTGAACCGCTCTGGAAATTTCGTCTCATGACAGGGAAAATATTCGCAGTCCGTATTCTGAAAAAACGCATAATGCTTGCCGTGCCAGTCCTGCATGCTCAGCCCTCCCGCAGCTTTTCTGCAAGCGCCGCGTCCGGGGTGACGACGGCGGTCGAATAGTGGTCGTAGATGACCATGCCGGGCTTTGCGCCGGCAGGCTTTTTGACGTTTTTGACGCGCGTATAGTCGACCGGGACGTTCTGTCCCTCGCGCGCCTGCGAGAAATAGGCGGCAAGCTGCATCGCTTCGGTGACAGTCCGGTCGGGCGGCGTTTCAGGCGCGCAGGCAATGATCACGTGGCTGCCGTGAATTTTCTGCGTGTGCAGCCAGATGTCCTGCTTCTGCGCCAGCTTGCAGGTGAGAAAATCGTTCTGCCGGTTGTTGCGCCCGACGAGAATCTCAAACCCGTCCGACGAGCGGAAGACCATCGGCTTCGACGCCGGAAGCTTCATCTTCTTTTTCTGCCCCGTTTCGCGCAGATAGCCGCCCTCCGTCAGCTCCTGCCGGATGTCCTGCATGTCGCGCTCAGACTCGACGCGAGACAGCTCGTCGAGCACGCTTGCAAGATACGAAAGCTCTGCCTCGCCCTTTGTAATCTGCCCGGTGAGAACCTTTTCCGCGGTTTTCGCCTTCTGGTAGTCCTTATAGAACTTCGCGGCGTTCTGCTGCGGCGAGATGGCGGGGTTCAGCGGAATGTCAATTTCCTTCATCTCGGGATCATAGAAATCAACGGCGGTCAGCCGCGCCTGCCCGCGCGAGATGGCGTGCAGATTTGCGGTTACAATGTCCCCCAGACGGCGCAGACGCTCACGGTCAAACGTTGCTTCCAGCTCCTTTCGCTGGTTGGCAAGCTTCCTTGCCGTGCGGTTATGCAGGTTTGTGAGAGCTTTTCGAAGCGCCTGCGTCTTCTGGCGCATGCGTTCCAAAGAATCGCGCCTGGCATAGAACGTATCGAGCAGCGCGGAGAAAGACGGCTGCGGCTCCTGTGTGATGAGACCTTCATACTGCCGGATCGGAACGCAGGTAAAGTCCCACGGGCGCTCGTCGCGCAGAAGAATGGTCGGCGTTTTTTCGCCCGTGTGCAGACGCTCAAACGCGGCAAGGAGCTTTCCGGTGGCGCTTTCCCGCTGCGCATCTGTCAGCCGGGAAAGATCAAAGTCCACCTGCCCGAACACCTCGTAAGCAAGCTCCCGGCAAAGCAGCGGCGAAAGCCCGCCGAAGGTTTCCAGCAAAAAGGAATCTGCCATTTTCTGCGTCTTCTGCGCGCAGAGCAGCGCAAAAAGATCTTCCTGGGAAGTCTCCCACGGGCTGTGCTTTCCCTGTGCAGGGGGAAGATGGTAGTAAAGCCCCGGCAGCACCTGCCGCTGCTCGGACATTTCAAAATCGACCCTTCGCAGGCAATCGAGAATCCGCCCGTCCGCGCCGGTTAAGATGAGGTTCGAGCTGCGTCCCATGATCTCCAGAATCAGCTTTTTCTGACAGGGCGTGCCCATTTCGTCGATGCAGTCGAACGTCAGCTCCACCAGCCGCTCCAGCGGCGGCTGCGAGATGGAAACCAGCCGCCCGCCGGTCAGGTGCTTGCGCAGCAGCATGCAGAACATCGGCGGCTGTGCCGGATTTTCAAGGCTCAAACCTGTCAGCTGGATGCGCGGATGGTTGGGAGAAGCCGTCAGCAGCAGCTTCCCGCCGCCGTTGGGTCCGCGCATGGAAAGAAGAATGGTGTCGCGTTCGGGCTGCTGGACCTTGTCGACCCGGCAGGCAAGCAGCTGCTCCTGCAATTCACAGCGCAGACTCTCTAAAAATACAGCGTCAATCGGCATGAGAATCCTCCATGGTAAGAACGAACAGCTCGTTGATGCGCTCGAGTTTTCCGGACAGATACAGCGCGCCGAACAGGCATTCCAGCCCGGTCGCCTTCGAGTACTGCTCATGGGTGGCGTTTTTGGGAATCATATGGACATGTGCATTGCGCCCGCGCTTATACTGGGCAAGCTCGTCTTGTGTTAAAAGCGGCAGCATCCGGTCGGCGCGCGCCGCCTGCGCCGGGGCGCAGACATAGGAAACGGTTGCGCGGTGCAGCTGCTTTGTGGTGAGCTTTCCGCTGTCGCACAGCCAGCTTCTGACCAGCAGCTCAAAGACTGCGTCGCCGCAGTGTGCAAGTCCGAGTGCGCTGATCTGGTTGATCTCGCGCGGCTGCATAGAAAGGGAAAAATAGTTCTTCAAGCGAAGACCTCCGTTGTTTGGATGGGCAGCACCGC
>CALERM010000109.1 GCA_937907715.1 uncultured Clostridia bacterium | reverse complement strand
AAGCCGGTTCCGACGAGCTTGGACGATAACCCGCAGTTCATGCGGGCTCTGCTGAAGAAGAAGTCAAAGCAGGTAAAATACAGCCCGTAGCAGCCGCAAAGCGGGCTGTCCTGCGGATTTTTGACGCGCATCGCGCCCTTTGTGACCTTCGCGCCTGCCAGAAAGGCGTCGTTCATACGCGAAAGAAAGTCCGCGTCTACAACATTGTCCGCGTCAAGGACGCAGAAGGCGTCGTAGTCTTTTCTGCGCAGCGTCTCAAACGCCTCATGCAGCGCGTCGCCCTTGCAGCGGACCTCGCCGCGCGGCTTTAAGATGGTTGCGCCTGCGCGGATGGCGGCAAGCGCCGTGTGGTCGGTGCAGTTATTTGGCATGACGTAGATATCAAAAAGCGCTTTCGGATAGTTCTGGTGCAAAAGGCTCTGCACCAGCGCGCCAATCACCCGCTCCTCGTTGCGCGCGGCAATCACGCAGGCAAAGCGCAGACTCGGATTCGCCCGCGGAATCGGCTTCGGCTTTTTCAGCGCAAACAGCGCCACAATCAGAAAATAGGCGCTTACCAGCTTCAACGCCAGCATTGCCCCGGAAATCACCTGCTGCATCGTATTTCCCCCTGTTTTCTCGTTTTTTCTACAGTATAACGATGTAAACGAGGGAAGTTTTAAACCCGGCTTTAAAATCAGCCGTCGATTTCTTTAAGATTTGTTTAACATGTTCTGAACAGGGGCAGAAAATGAGCCGGACAGATAATTGTCCGGCTCCTGGCATATTCGATTACAGAAATTCCAGCAGCATGGAAAGCGCCTCATGTGCCGCCTGGGCGCGGATTTCCGCGCGGTCTCCGGTGAGGTGCAGCTCGCGGCAGTAGGAAAAGCCCTCCATGTCGAGTGCAACATAAACCAGTCCGACCGGTCTTCCCGTGCCGTCGCCGTCGGGTCCGGCAAGTCCGGTCGTAGAAACGCCAACATCGGATTTTATGACCTCTCGCGCGCCCTTCGCCATCTCATGCGCCGTCTCGCGCGAAACGGCGGTGCAGACATCCAGCGTCTGCTGGTCGACGCCCAACAGGCGATGCTTGACCTCGTTCACATACGAAATGACGCCGCCCTTATACACGCTCGACGCGCCGGGAACATCCGTCAGAAGCTTTCCCAGCAAGCCTCCCGTACAGGACTCAGCGGTTGCAAGCGTTTTGCCCTCGTCTTTCAGCCGGGCAATGACCTCGCGCGCCAGCTCCTCAGTCTTCATAGTAGCGAATCGCCACCTTTTCCGTGTTCGCCAGTGCGTCCGCAACCAGTACGTCGACATCCAGCTTTGCTTCCTCCGCCTCGACCAGCGCGAGGACCGGCTTCGTCTTCGGGTGCTTCGGCGTAAAGACCGTGCAGCAGTCCTCATAGGGAAGAATCGAGGTTTCCAGCGTGCCGATTTTTCTTGCGCGCGTGACGATTTCCTCCTTGTCCATGCCGATAAGCGGATGGAACATCGGAAGATCGACGACCGCGCCGGTGACTGCCATCGCGTCCATGGTCTGGCTTGCCACCTGACCGAGGTTTTCACCCGTCACCAGGCACTTTGCGCCATGATCTTTTGCAATTGCCTGCGCGATGCGCATCATGAACCGGCGCATGATGATCGTGAAATACTCCTCGCGGCAGTGATCACGGATCGCTTCCTGCACCTTCGTAAAGCCGACCACATCGACCGTCATGCGCCCGCAGTAGCGCGTCATGATACGCGCCAGCTCCAGAACCTTTTCCTTTGCACGCTCGGAGGTGTAAGGATAGGAGAAGAAGTGGATGCACTCGATCTCCACGCCGCGCTTTGCAATCATATAGCCCGCGACCGGAGAGTCGATCCCGCCCGACAGCAGCACCGCCGCGCGCCCGCCCGTGCCGGTGGGAAGACCGCCCGCACCCGGCGTCGCCGGACCGTGGACATAAGCGGCAGTCTCACGGACCTCGATGTTGACGACATACGACGGGTTGTGGACATCGACCGCGACGTTCGGGAATTCCTCGGCGATTCTGCCGCCGATTTCCTGCGAGATCTGAATGGAGTTAAGCGGGAAGCGCTTGTCCGAGCGCTTGGACTCGACCTTGAAGCTTTTCTGCACGGAAAGCTCGTCGCCCAGATATTCCACAACGGTTCTGAAAATCGCATCGAGGTCCTTTTTGCAGGCGCGGCAGCGGCACATCGAGGCAATGCCGAAAATCGCGCCGCATGCCTCCCATGCGCCGTCCACGTCGCATTCGTCGTTCAACGGCTCAACATAGAGCGTCGACTGCGTGATGGTGACCTTAAACTGCCCGAACTTCGACATGCGCCGGCGGGGGTTTGTTTTGAGTTTGTCTTCAAAGACGCGGCGGTTTTGTCCCTTGAGGACAATTTCGCCCAGCTTCAGCAAAAAGAGTTCTTTCATCCTATCTATCCCATCTATATTTAATAATCAACAAATCGCACTGCCTCAAGTTCAGTTCTGGTCCTCCGGACCGAATTTGAACGAGCGGTAGGAAATCGCCTCGGCGAGGTGCTGCGGCTGAATGTCCGCGCTGCCGTCGAGATCGGCGATGGTCCGCGCAACCTTGCGGATGCGGTCGTAGCTCCGCGCGCTCATCTGCATGCGCTCAAACGCCGTTTTCATCAGTGCCGTACACGTCTCGTCGAGCGCACAGCTCTCACGCAGCGCTGCCGGGTCCATCAGCGCGTTGCAGCGGACGGCGGTTCCGGCAAATCGCCGGTTCTGAATCCCGCGCGCTGCGTCCACCCGCTTTTTGATCTCGCTCGAAGGCTCGGCGGTGTCGTTGCGGCTGAGCGCCTCAAATTTCACCGCAGGAACCTCTACAATTATATCAACTCTGTCAAGCAGCGGTCCGGAGACCTTTCCGAGATATTTGTCGATGTCCGACTGCTTGCATTTGCATCTGCCGCTCGGGTCTCCGTACCAGCCGCATTTGCACGGGTTCATCGCGCACACCAGCATGAACTGGCTCGGATAGCGCACCGAGCCCTGCACGCGCGAGATGGACACGACGCCGTCTTCCAGCGGCTGGCGCAGCACCTCGAGCGTGTCGCGGTGAAACTCCGGCAGCTCATCGAGAAACAGCACGCCCCGGTGCGCCATGGAAATTTCGCCCGGGCGCAGCATCTGCCCGCCGCCTGCAAGCGCTGTCGCCGAAATCGTATGGTGCGGACTGCGGAAGGGTCTTGTCTGAATAAGCGGATTTTTCGCATCCAGCATGCCGAGCACCGAGTAGACCTTCGTCACCTCGATTGCCTCCTGCCCCGTCATATCGGGAAGAATCGACGGAAGCCTCCTTGCCAGCATGCTCTTGCCCGAGCCCGGAGGTCCCACCATCAGCACATTATGACCGCCTGCCGCCGCAATCTCAAGCGCCCGCTTGACGTTCTCCTGCCCCTTGACATCGCGAAAATCCGGAAGCTCCGCGTCGTTCCGCTCCGGTCTCCAGGGCTTCTCCGGCGCAATGGGCACGGCGCCGGACAGGTGCGCCGTGAGCGCGGGGACACTTTCCACACCGTAGACCGTGAGTCCTTCGGCAAGCGTCGCCTCCGCCGCGTTCTCCTTCGGCACGTAGAGCGCCTCAACCCCGAGCTTCTTCGCCGCCAGCGCCATCGGAAGAATGCCCGTAACCGGTCGCAGCTTTCCCTCCAGACTCAGCTCGCCCAAAAATGCGCAGGGCTGCTTCGGAAGCTTTACAAGCCCCGACGCCTCCAGAATGCCGAGCAGAATTGGAAGATCGTAGAGCGTTCCGGTCTTTTTGGTGCCAGCCGGGGCGAGATTGAGCGTGATCCGGCTGACCGGAAATTTGTAGCCGCAGTTCTTGATGGCGGCGCGCACGCGCTCTCTTGCCTCCTTGACTGCCGCATCCGGCAGACCCACCACGTCAAAACCGGGCAATCCGTTTGTGATATAGCATTCCACCGAAATTTCGTATCCGTCCAGCCCGCGCAGCCCCATTGAGCGAACATGACCCATCATATGCCTCAGCCCTCTTCTTCCGTTTTTCTTTATCATATCGCATTTTCCTGTAAAAACCAACCACAAAAAACGCCTATTTGAAAAATGATATGCAAAATACACAAAACGCAATCTGCTTGTGAAACTTCTACAGAAAAATCAGAATTCCGGTTTACATTGACAGCAATATGTGCTATAGTTAGTTTGTATCCTTATGTAATTACTTTTAGGAGGTAATTGAATTGGCTCGTAAATTTAAAACCATGGACGGCAACAATGCTGCGGCTCATGTATCCTATGCGTTTACAGAAGTCGCGGGCATTTACCCCATCACCCCGTCGTCCCCCATGGCAGACCTTGTCGACCAGTGGTCTGCAACCGGTCTGAAGAACATCTTCGGCTCCACCGTCAAGGTCGTCGAGATGCAGTCCGAAGCCGGTGCATCCGGTACAGTTCACGGCTCCCTCGGCGCCGGCGCTCTGACCACCACCTACACCGCATCCCAGGGTCTTCTTCTGATGATCCCCAACATGTACAAGATCGCCGCCGAGCAGCTGCCCTGCGTGTTCCACGTTTCGGCACGTACCGTCTCGACGCACGCTCTGAACATCTTCGGTGATCACTCCGACGTTATGGCTTGCCGCCAGACCGGCTTCGCCATGATGTGCGAGACCAACCCGCAGGAAGTCATGGACCTCGCGCCCGTTGCCCATCTGGCTGCAATCGAAGGCAAGGTTCCGTTCCTGAACTTCTTCGATGGCTTCCGTACCTCCCACGAGATTCAGAAGGTCGCTGTGTGGGATTATGCGGACCTCAAGGAAATGTGCAACATGGACGCTGTCGAGGCGTTCCGCAAGCACGCGCTGAACCCCGAGCATCCGGCAATGCGCGGCTCTCATGAGAACGGCGATATCTTCTTCCAGCATCGCGAGGCCTGCAACAAGTTCTACAACGAGCTGCCCGCAGTCGTTGAGAAGTACATGGGCAAGGTCAACGAAAAGCTCGGCACCAACTATCAGCTGTTCAACTACTATGGCGCGCCCGATGCAGACCGCATCATCATCGCCATGGGCTCCATCTGCGACGTGGCAGAAGAAGTCATCGACTACATGAACGCACACGGCGAGAAGGTCGGTATCGTCAAGGTCCGCCTGTATCGTCCGTTCTGTTCCGACAAGCTGGTCGCAGCGATTCCGGCAACCGCCAAGAAGATCGCTGTTCTCGACCGCACCAAGGAGCCCGGCTCCCTGGGTGAACCTCTCTACATGGACGTTGTCACCGCTCTGGCAAATGCCGGCGTGCAGGCAACCGTCATCGGCGGCCGCTACGGTCTGGGCTCGAAGGATACGCCCCCCGCATCCGTCTTTGCTGTTTATGCAGAGCTTGCGAAGGACGCTCCGAAGCATGAGTTCACCATCGGCATTGTGGACGACGTCACCAATCTCTCCCTCGCCGAAGACCGCAACTGCCCGAACACCGCGGCAGAAGGCACCATCGAGTGCAAGTTCT
>CALERM010000108.1 GCA_937907715.1 uncultured Clostridia bacterium | reverse complement strand
TGATGAGCCAGAACCGGCAGGAGGAAAAGGACCGCCGCCGCGCGGAGAACGACTATAAGGTTAATCTCAAGACTGAGATCATGATCGAAGATCTCCACGACAAGGTCAACGCTATCCTGGCAAAGCAGTCCGCACTGGAAAAGAAGCTGCTCGAGCAGGAAAAACAGACAAAATCCTGAATTGTGCAATCATAACCACCGGTCGTGCCGGTGGTCCTGACCTTCTCTTAAATACGCAATTTTCAAAGTCTGGCGCATAAAATAGTACAACTTTTTCACGAATTTTCCCTGTTTGTAGAAGAACATCTGTTCTTACTACTTGCAGAGAAGCGAAAAAGCATGTACTATAAACGATGTACAGGGGAAATCCTTGTACGAAAATCAGACGATTCTCCGGGCTGGGTCCGGTGGACCCACCACGCAGAGGGAAAAACGCATTGCGAGGAATGCCTGATGCTGGACGGATGCTGGTTTCGGGAGGATCAGGCGCCGCCCTGTCCGCACCATCCGTCCTGCCACTGTACGCTCGACCCGATCGACCCTGCTGTCGTCAGAGTATGCGCTACGGCAAAAAGCGATTATGGAAAATTTGATCCATATCTGTTCAACACAGATGGGAAACATCCCAACGGAAAAGGAAAATTATTTCATTTATGGGGCTACACTGTTGATGATGCAAAATGGCTGCAAGCGGAGATTGAACGGCAAGCGCGAGAAAAATACCTTGCAGGTGAGTATCAATTAGGCAAGCTGAATGAACATGGTCAGCGACTCAGTATCAGAGTTACGATTCCCAGAAAAGACAATGGAGACTATGTGTCTTTCATAACGGGCTGGAAGTTTTATCCAAATGGAAGAATACAGTTAACAACACCCTATGGAGGTAAATAGAATGAAGATGTTGGATTGTGTAGAAGTTATCGTTGAAAAAGAAAAGTACGCTAGAGATGGTGTTCATAAGGGTATGCAGGGGTGGATTTGCCTTGAGGAAAACGTAAACGGTTATTGGCTTGTCAACTTTCCACAATATGGAGAAAAAGAGGATATTGCTGAAATTTCTGTAAAGGAAGAGGATTTGAAGGAAATCCCCGTCATGCATGCCATTATAAACGAACAAATCAAGGCTCAATTCGAGGCTTCGGAAAAGGCTGCAAAGTCACTTGCTGAAAAGCGGGACGACCTTTCCGATTTCATGATCTGACGGAAGCGCCTGCTGTCGTCTGCTGCGACTGATTTTGCCGATTTCCTGAAACGGGGTACACCCTATGGAGGTAAATAAATGAAAGAGATGGATTGTGTTGAAGTTATTGTCGAAAAAGAAAAGTACGCAAGAGATGGCGTTCATAAGGGTATGCAAGGATGGATTTGCCTTGATGATAATAAAAACGACACTTGGCTTATAAACTTTCCACAATGTGGAGAAAAAGAGGATATCGCTGAAATTCCTATAAAGGAAGAGGATTTGAAGGAAATCCCCGTCATGCATGCCATTATAAATGAACAAATCAAAGCTCAATTCGAGGCTTCGGAAAAGGACCTGAGATCTTGAGATCTCAGGTCCTTTTATCTGCACCGATATTACAGCTCGTCGAGATGCACGCGCACGCCCTGCGCGCGGAGCTTTTCCTGCAAGGCGGCAATGTCCAGAGCAGGGAAGTCGCAGCCCAGCGCCGCGGCGGTTCCGGCAGCCTCGCCGGAGACGGCACAGACCGGAATGACGCGCGTGGCGTTCCAAAGATCGTCCGCCGCCGAAATGCAGCGACCGGCAGTCAGAAGATTGGGGACCGACGCGTGATACAGCGCGCCGAACGGAAGCTCGTAGACAGGACCGCGTTTGGTCCAGTCCGAGAACAAGCCGACGCTGCGTTTCTGCCGCCGGTGATCGTCGCGCGCGCAAACATCGGTCTCACCGACCAGCCGCCGCGTCATGCGAAGCTCCGGAATCGTTGCCATCGTAACCGGCACGCAGGGCTCTCCGTACTCGCGCCGTTTCAGCACATCACGCAGCATTTCCGCATGCGCCGCCTGCAAAAAACCGCTGTTCTCCCAGGCATCGACGCCGCTGACCCGCTGGCTGCCACCGATGTGCTGATAGGTCGTATTCTCATCATTGTCCGTCACATCGCACGCGCCAAGGCTGTTGAGCCGCAGCTCGCCGTCTTTGAGATAGTAATACCACGCTGCCATCGGGTTCCGATCCGGGAACAGCGCCGTCGGCGCGCCGGAAAGCTGGCAGATATCCGCGTCGCCTGTGCAGTCAATCACGCAATCCGCTTTGATGGCGCTGCGCCCGGATTTGTTTTCCACGATCACCGCCGCAATGCGCGCGCCGTCTTTTGCCACATCGCAGACCGATGTTCCATAGAGCAGGCGCACGCCGTTTTGTACCAGCAGCCGCTCCAGCTCCAGCGCGCAGATCTGCGGGTTATAGCGCACCATAAAGCGCGGTCCGTTTCTGCGCGCTTCCGCGCTTGCCTCCCGGAACCAAGCCTTCGGCAGCTCGCCCTCCAGACCGTTTTGCACCACCAACCGCAGCAGCTCCTCTGCGATACCGAAGCTGACCTGATGCCCCATGCCGTCGCAGATCGGAAGATAAATCGTAATCAACCCCGCCGTGCCGAGCCCTCCGAGGATAAACTCGCGCTCGAGCAGCAGCACATCCGCGCCGCCGCGCGCCGCTGCAAGCGCGGCTGATACGCCGGCATAGCCGCCGCCTGCAACCAGTACCTGGCAGCGGTCTTTGACCTGGGTCTGACGTTCTTCGCGAATGATTTCCATGCCGATGCCTCCGTTTTTTCGATGATTCTCTCTTTGCGGCTATTATAGCATAGGCAGCTGTGCGATGCATACAAATATCCTACTATTTTTCCGCGAAAAATTCCAAAAATATAGTCTTTTATCTTAAAACACACGGAGGCACTGCAACGCGCAATGCCTCCGTGGAGAGAACGATTTGAAACGACACCTGTTTTATGCGTTTGCCTTCGCGCGGTGCAGCAGCATGCCGATCACGAAGCCGATGCACGCCGGAATCAGCCAGAACAGGTTCTGATTGAACAGGGGAAGGGTATCCTCCGCGAACGCCACCAGTGCGTCAATGTGCAGGTGCTGCTGAAGCGCTGCCGGCAGCGTCTTCAAGCCGTCGAGAATCGAGGCAGCCCAGGTGCCGATCATCACAGCAACATAGACCGTGCGGTCGTGGTCAAAAAGTTTTCCGATAAAGGCGAGAACAATCAGCGCAATCGCGGGCGGATAAATGAGCATCAGCATCGGAATGGAGTACTCGATGATCGTGCTCAAGCCCACGTTGGACACGGCGAACGAGAAGACGGTGAAGATGATTGCCCAGACGGGGTACGAGATTTTGCCGTGCGTCATTTTGACAAATGTCTCCGAGCAGGAGGTCACCAGACCGATGGAGGTCTTGAGGCAGGCAAACGTGATGGTCACAGCGAGAATCAGCTGACCAAACGTGCCGAAATAGTGGCCGGCAATCTGTGTCAGGGCGATGCCGCCGTTTGCCGAGAGCTCAAAAAGCCCTCTCGACTGCGTGCCCATGAGAATTGTCAGCACGTAAATGACCGCCATGAGAATGCCTGTCAGAATGCCGGAGCCGAGCACATCGCGCGCCACGGCGTCATCGTCGTCAACGCCCATGCGGCGGATGACGTCAATGACCACAATGCCGAACGCCAGACCGGCTATGGCGTCCATGGTGCCGTAGCCTTCAATAAACGACGAGAAGAACGCCCCCGTCTCATATGTCGCTTCCGGCTCAACCTCGGAGACCGCCGCACCCGGATGAATCAGCGCCCGGATCACCAGCACCGCAAGGAAGATCAGGAAAATGGGGTTGATGATTTTGCCGATCCAGACCGTAATCTTACCTGGTCTGAGCGAGAAGAACAGGACAAACGCAAAGAAAACTGCCGAGAAAATCAGAAGCGCCAGCGGCTCGCGCGAAGCATCCGTCAGCATCGGCGTTACGCCGGTGGTAAACGAGGTTGTCGCGCAGCGGGGGATGGCAAAGAGCGGTCCGATGGTCAGGTACAGAAGACAGGTAAAGAACACGCCATAGCCCTTGCCGACCTTGCTTGATAACGTCTGCAAGCCGTCGGAGTGCGTCGCACCGATGGCGGCAACGCCAAAAATAGGGATGCCGACGGCGGTGATGATAAAGCCAATCATTGCCGGAACGACATTTCGCCCTGCCATCTGTCCGAGATGAACCGGGAAGATCAGGTTGCCGGCACCGAAGAACATGCCGAAGAGGGTTCCGGCAACCAGGATTTTCTGCCGGAGGGTCAGTTTTTTTGCAGTCATAAAAAAATCAGCTCCTTTTGTAAATATAGTAGCCGAAATAGTTGAAAAATGGAAGCCCGGGATTATAATAGGCATATGACGATTTGTCATAGAATCCGTCATACCCGCAGGAGGTTTTGCCATGGACAGCAAAAAGCTTGGAATTCTCATGACCGCTATCGATCTCGGTAGTTTTTCGAAGGCTTCGGAGGTCGTCGGCTACACGCAATCGGGACTGACGCATCTGGTGGACAGTCTGGAGCGCGATATCGGCTTGACGCTCGTCCGGCGCGACCACAACGGCATTACGCTCACAAAGGAAGGGGAGACGCTGGTTCCGTCCATCCGGGAATTTCTGCGCGCAAATGCGAAGCTGGAAAATCAGATCGCAGCTATTACGGATAAAAAGCGCGACACCATCCGCGTTGCAGCCTACGCCAGCATTGCCATGCACTGGATGCCGGAAATTCTGTACCGGTTCCGCCGCGTGTGTCCGAATATCGACGTCGATCTGCGTATGGTCGATAATGCGCTTGAGCCGTTTGAGCTGCTGGAAAAGGGGAGGACCGACGTCATTTTTGCCGCGAAGCAGGCAGGCTACAGCTGCGACTGGACGCCGCTGTATCAGGACGTAATGTACGCCATTCTGCCGCCGGACGATCCGCTGGGAGAAATGGAAACGTTTCCAATTGAACTGTTTGAAGGGAAAGAGTTTCTGATGCCATACGGAAGGTTTGATCTGGATGTGAAGGCAGCTCTCGACAAAAACGGCGTGAAGCCCAGAATCCGCCCGTGCCACGTCGACGATGAGACGGTGATCCGTATGGTCGGCAAGGGACTGGGTCTTTCCATGATGGCAGAGATGATGCTGCGCGGCAGAACTTCAGGTGTCCGGGTCGTGCCCATCAGCCCGGCAACCGGGCGAGAGCTCGGCATGGGCATGCACATGAAAGAGTCTATGCCGGACGGCATTTTGCGTCTGCGTGAGTGCGTGCTTGCGTTCATCGGAACGTTGTAAAAATATCGCGCCGCACGATTTGGTTTTTTGCAGGAAGACTGCCGCAGAAGAGAGGTCTGTCCGCGCGCAGTCTTGACTTTTACCATCCATATGGCTATAATAAACGAACGCAACAAAATAACATAGGTTTTGTGGCGTTCTCGGCGCTTTCGGCGCGAACGCGGGACTTTTTTGCTGCCTCTGTCAAGTTTGAGGGTTTCGAGCGTGCAGCTCCCGTCCCCGCCGCAGCGGGTTCGTACCTCGCGCTTTCCCCAGAGCCCCAGCGGGGCGGCGGGGAACGGGAAGGGGGGCTGGGAGAGCCCACCGACAAGCAGAGCAGCAAAAAAAAGCACCGGGTCTTACGACTCGGTGCTTTCTTGTGCATCCACGGGAATGAGAGCGTTTGCATCGCTCCCGGATGTACCTCGCGAAGACATAATAGCACATCGGGCGGGGGTTGTCAACACCGCACCCGCATCAAAAGCAATTTGTCAAGCCCTCGTGGCTTTACAAATTGCGTTGATGTGGTATAATCTCGAACCCCCGTCGACCGGGAGCCCGGGGGCGCGCGCGCGAAAAAAGGGCGGGCTTTGCCCGCCCACTGCGCGCCCCGGGCTTGGAGCCGCCGCCGACACCAGCCGACGACCACCACCGCACCCCCGACGCGAAAGGGGGAACCGGCGGGCGCACGGGCGACCTCAAGGACGACCGGGCGCGTTCCCGGATGCGGCAGGGCGCGAACCCGCAGTGGCGCGCAGGGCGACCGCTCCCCCGCGAGGGAGCCCGGAGCAGCCCAAGGGCGAGCGCCAGACGCCCGGGAACTGGGGCGTGCGCGCAACCGCCCCCCAGGGCGGCTCTTAGCGCGCTAAGCCCCACCG
The DNA here is from genome assembly GCA_937907715.1 of uncultured Clostridia bacterium. GTDB lineage: Bacteria > Bacillota > Clostridia > Oscillospirales > Oscillospiraceae > CAG-170. Next base: position 511 of record CALERM010000108.1, on the reverse strand, counting down.
TCCGGGGGAAACGCGAGAGGCGGCGGCGGGCGGCGCAGGAACTCCCGGCGCGCACGCCGGGATGTTCCGATAAAAAAGTTGGGGAGCCTGCTCCCCAACTTTGCGCCGCAAGCGAGGGCGCCCCCCGGCTAGGGCGCCCGAAGCACCTTGTTTTGCCCGCTACCGGATGGGCGGGCAACGGCGCGGAGTGGGGCGACGGAGGAGCCCCGAGGCTTCGCGCCGTCCAGTACGCGGCTGGAATGGTGGGCAGCAAGCGCGCGCCGGGCTCGGTCGGCGCGCCCCCCGGGCGCGGCGTCCGAGCCCGCCCAGAAGAGCGCGCGCCAGAAGAGCTTCGCCGACCGCGCAGCGTGCGGCGAAGCGGCTGGACAGAGCAGGCACGCCGACGCCCAACGGACGGCGGCGCGCCGGGTAACGGAGCAGCCCCCGCGCGCAGGGCTGGTGCGCCAGCCCGAAGCGTCCCCGCCGCAGCGGTGAGCGAGCGAAGCGAGCGGTTCCCCGCCGCAGCGGTGAG
>CALERM010000107.1 GCA_937907715.1 uncultured Clostridia bacterium | reverse complement strand
GACCGGCGGCGAGGAATTTTCGCGCTGAGCAAGACATTTTTTCGCAGGAATACTGACGTATTTCAAGGAAAAATGGCGCGGCGCAGCGTGAAAAGGTCCGCTGTCCGGGTGCGTTGGGGGTTTTCAGATGCACCCTAATCATAGCATATCGGGCGGCGCTCAGCAAGTGCGGGTTTTAAAAGTTATAAAGCGAAAGCCCGCCTGTAAAACACCGCGGAACTCCGAAGAGCTCCGCGGCGTTGGGGGTACGTGATTTAAAGACCTTCGATTTCCAGACCGGTCATTGCCTGCAGGACCTCATACTGCTGGGCGTTGAGTCCCTTCTTCATCGCAAGACCCTCTTCCAGATCGAGGTCGACCATGCTGCCGTGGCGCGAGCAGATGAGGCGGTTCGTCTTGCCTTCGGCGAGGACCTTGACGGCATGATAGCCCATGCGGGTTGCCATAACGCGGTCGCGCGCGGTCGGCGTGCCGCCGCGCTGGATGTGACCGAGAATCGTCACGCGCGGGTCCAGTCCGATGGTCTCGTGAATCTGCTTGCCGATTTCAATTGCGCTGCCAGCGCCCTCAGCGACGATGATCATATAATGCGTCTTGCCGCTCAGGCGCGCGCCGCGGATGCAATCGACGACGTCACGTTCAAAATCGAGCTTCTTTTCCGGCACCAGGACCGAAGTAGCGCCCGTTGCCAGACCGACATACAGCGCCAGATGCCCCGCGTTTCTGCCCATGACCTCGACGACTGAGCAGCGCTCATGGGACTGCATGGTGTCTCTCAGACGGTCGATTGCCTCCACAGCAGTGTTTGCCGCGGTGTCATAGCCGATGGTGTAGTCGGTGCAGACAATGTCGTTATCGATGGTTGCCGGAACACCGACGACGCTGATGCCCTGCTTGGAAAATTCCTGAAGACCGCGGAACGTGCCGTCGCCGCCGACGCCGACAATGCCGTCCAGCCCCAGCAGCTTACAGGTTGCTGCTGCGCGCTGCTGCCCGTCCAGCGTGCGGAATTCCTCGCTTCTGGCGGTATAGAGCATGGTGCCGCCGCGGTTGATAATGTGGTTGACGCTGTTTTCATCGAGGCGGACGAAATCTCCGTTGATCAACCCGTTGAAGCCGCGCCGGATGCCGACGCAGTCGATGCCGCGATAGATTGCCGAGCGGACGACCGCGCGGATCGCTGCGTTCATACCGGGCGCGTCGCCGCCGGAGGTGAGTACGCCGATTCGCTTGACTGCATTCGTCATGGAAAAGTCTCCTTTAAATTCAAGTTAGTTTCACTATACCACACAAAAAAAGAAAAGTAAACATGGAATTGTGAAATATTTATGGCAGAACCCAAAAGATAGAACAATTCGGGTCCTGCTGCGGTCGCGGAAATCTTTAGGAAATCTTCATAATTATTCCGCCGGATTTCTGGTATAATAACTAAGATGGAGAACAGGAGCTTACGAAAGACAGGGAGGAAGGGCATTGAATCAGGCAAGTCAGATTTTAGCGGAGGTCAAGAAGGCAGTCTGCGGCAAGGACCGCGTGCTGATCTGGGTACTTACGGTCATTCTGGCGAAGGGACATATCCTGCTCGAGGATATTCCAGGCGTCGGAAAGACAACGATGGCGCTGGCGTTTTCGCGTGCGCTGGGGCTGGATTACGGGCGCGTGCAGTTTACGCCGGACGTGCTGCCGAGCGATATCACGGGCTACAGCATGTTTGATAAGGAATCCGGCACGATGCGCTATCAGCCGGGCGTTATTTTGTGCAACCTCTTTCTCGCGGACGAGCTGAACCGCGCAACGTCGCGCACGCAGTCGGCGCTTCTGGAGGCAATGGAGGAGGGGCAGGTTACGGTCGACGGTGTGTGCCACCGGATTCCGGAGCCGTTCTGCGTCTTTGCAACCCAGAACCCGACGGGCGCTTCCGGCACGCAGCTGCTGCCGGATTCGCAGATGGACCGTTTCACGGTCCGCCTTTCGATCGGCTATCCGGCACCGGCGGACGAGCGTGAAATTCTGCTCAGCCGCCAGAAGGGCAACCCTCTTTTGCAGGTGCGGCAGGTGGTGACGCGAGAGCAGCTTCTTTCCATGCAGCAGGAGGCGGCGAATGTGTACTTAAAGCCGGAGCTGGCGGACTACATTGTCTCGCTCGTCGGCAAAACGAGGCAGGACCCGCTCATCGCGCGCGGCGCAAGTCCCCGGGCGACGCTGTCTCTCGGCGCGATGGCAAAGGCGGTTGCGTATGTGCAGGGAAGAGACTATGTTCTGCCGAAGGACATTCAGGCGGTCTTTGTTTCGACCTGTGCGCACAGGCTGCTGCTGTCTGCCGAGGCGGACGCAAAGGGCATGCATGCAGAAGAACTGCTGGAAAGCATTCTGAAATCCACACCGGTGCCGAGAATTTAGTCATGTGGAAGAACAGACTGATATATCTGGCGACGCTCTGCGGCGTGCTGCTGTTTCATACGTATTATACCGGCTGGTTTTCATGGTATCTGCTGATGCTGACCGTGACGCTGCCGTGGTTTTCTCTGCTTTGCAGCTTAGCCCCCATGCTGCACCTGCGCGTCGCTGCGGACATGCCGGCGTCGTGCCTCATGGGGCAGAGCGCGCATATCCGGCTGGCAAGCGCGGGCGCGCGGCTTTTATCGCCGCCCTACCGGCTGCAGAGTGTGGTGTATGACTGCATGGGAAATAGTTTTAGCCGCCAGAGGATTTCTCTTTCCGGCTCCAAAACCGCGCAGGTTGAGCTTTCCACACATCATGCAGGCGCTTACCGGTGCGCGCTGGAGAAGGGGAGCGTGTATGATTATCTTGGGCTGTTCCGGTTTCCGCTGCGGCTGCCGGAGCTCGGAGAGCTGCTGGTTCTGCCGGAGGATATCCAGCCGGTTGATACGCCGAGCCTCATGCAGCTTACGGCAAGGCGCTACCGCGCAAAGCCTGCCGGCGGTTTTTCCGAGACGCACGAGATGCGCGCCTATCACCCCGGAGACTCCATGCGCGATATCCACTGGAAGCTGTCTGCAAAGACGGACAGTCTGATTGTCCGCGAGCCGATCGAGCCGGTGCGCGGGCAGGCGGTGTTGAGCTTTGATCTGGCGGGCGCGCGCGATGCGGTGGACCGGACGCTGGGACTTTTGCAGTGGATGTCTGGCTGGCTTTTGTCGCAGGAGCTTACGCACACGGTCTGCTGGCTGGACCCGGAGAGTTTTGAGCCGCAGTCGGCGCAGATTGCGTCGGCAGAGGATTTGCGTGCGCTTCTGGAACAACTTCTGCACACGGGGCTCAGGGACGGCACGCCGTCCATCGCCAACCGAAGCTTCCCGGCAGCGGACTGGCGCTATCACATCGGGCAGACGCAGGCGGAGGTGGCAGTATGATTGCGGAAAAGCAGAGTCTTCGTGCGGCGCTTTCAGCTGCCATCTGCGCATTCGGCGTGAGCTTCGGCGCGGTCTTCTGCCCGGTGAGCGCATTCGGCTTGTCGGTTGACAGCTGGGCGCTGCTGCTGGTGTGTCTGGCGGCGTCGATCATCTTTTCGGTGATTTTTGCCGTCTTCCGCCCGGTTTACGGCTTTGGTGCAACGGCTGTCGCTGCCGGCGCGTTCGCGTGGTTCTTCCACGGCGAAACTCTGCAGAGCGCTATGGGGCTGCTCGGCGGGATTCTCGAAGAATATGTGCAGGCGTTTCATTTTTCCATGCCGCAGGCGTTGGCAGACGCAGCGGAAAGCGGCGCGGACGCGACAATGGCGCTCGGCATTCTGGCGGCGCTGCTGGCGCTCTGCACGGTCTGGACGGTTCTTTCGCGCGGGTCTCTTCTGGGCGTGTTTCTGGCAAGCCTGCCGTTTCTCGTCATCTGTCTGGTCATTTTGCAGACCGAGCCTGCGACGCTTCCGATGCTGACGCTCACAGGCTCTTTGACGCTGCTGATCCTGACGCAGAAGCTGCGCTTCGATACCACCCAGTCCGGACACCGGCTGACGCTGCGCCTGACGGTTCCGGTGGCAATCCTGATGGCTGCTCTGGCGCTGATTTTCCCGCGATACGGCTATGAGCGCTCTGCGTGGTCCAAAAGTCTCTCGCCCATGGTCAGCCGGACGGCGGAAAAGCTCACGGTCTTCCGCAGAAACGCCGCGACCGGGCAGGTGGAATTCGTCTCTCCCTTTACTCCGAGTACGCTCGGCAGATGGGTCTGGGACTCGAACGTGTCGAGCGTGAACCTCAAAAGAGTCGGTCCCCAGCGCAAAACCGGCAGGCGCGTGATGCAGGTCTACAGCGACGTGCTGTACAGCAACCGCCTGCGCGCAGACTCTCTGGCGGTCTATGAAAACAGCAGCTGGCGGGCGCTGACAGATGAGGACTATGCGGAATCCGGCGTCAGCCCCGGTGTGCTGCTTGCCCCGGATGCACAGACAATCGGCTACGGAACACCGGTCCGGATTACCATCCGCACGGATATGAAATCCTCAATTTTCTATGTGCCGTATCGACCCTTTGCCGCGCCGGAGGACGGGGAGGTCATCTATGATGCCTACATCAAAAATCCGAGTCAGCTGACGGAATATACGATCGAAACCGCATTTGTCGAGGAGACAGCGGACCGGAACGCGCAGTATGAACGGTTCGTTCACAAAACCTATACGCAGCTGCCGGACGACATCCGGCCGGAGCTTCAGACGATTGTTTCTCAGATTGACGGCGCTGACGCTTCCGATACCAAAACTGCGGCGCGGGCAATTGCAAAATACGTCTCCGAATCCAAGACCTACAGTCTCGATACGCCCCGCGCGCCGGAGGGCGAGGATTTTGCGCTCTGGTTTCTGCGCGAAAACGACACCGGCTACTGCGTCCATTTTGCCACGGCAACGGCGCTGCTGCTTCGTGCGGCAGATATTCCGTCGCGCTATGTGACGGGCTATCAGATCAAGGCTGACGCCGGGCAGTGGACCGACGTGTCGGAGGACGACGCGCATGCGTGGGTGGAATACTATATTGACGGCATCGGCTGGCAGATCATGGACGCGACGCCTGCCGAGATCCTGAGCGAACCGGCGCAGGAGCAGCCGCAGCAGGAGCAGACGCAGAGCCCGTCGACCGGTGAAGAAAAGCCGGACCCGCGGGACCCCCATCAGCCGGAAACCGCAGCGCCGGAGTCTTCGCAGAGCGACCCGGAGCCGCAGACCGAAGCGTCCGAAAAGACGACCGGACCGGCGGCGCTGCATGTCGTGTGGATTGTGCTTTTGGCGCTGCTTGCGCTGTGTGTGTGGCAGGTTCTTTTGTTAAGCCTGCGGAAAGCCGCGATGCAGACAGGCTCCAATAACAAGCGCGCGGTTGCGTACTGGCGGCACATTGAATTTTTATGTAAACTTGATAAATCAGAACCGCCCGACGAGCTTCGGGAGCTTGCGCTCAAGGCGCGCTTCAGCCAGCACAAGCTGGATACCGGCGAACTGGAACTGCTGCGAAGCTTTTCCGGGCAGAAGACGCAGCAGCTTCTCACAGATTCCGGCTGGCTGAAACGGTTATGGCTGCGCGCGGGGCTTGCACTGCATCCGGAAATCCGGCGATAAAACACGCGCCGGTGTGTCGCAGAAAACGAATGACACACCGGCGCGGCGCGCTTGACAAGCGCAAAAAAGCATTGTACAATACACAGGCAAACGCCCCAGTAGCTCAGGGGATAGAGCATTCGCCTCCTAAGCGGCAGATTGTTCGATTCCTTCGAGCAGTGAAAATTGCATAAATCTTAAAAATGTCTCAGTAGCTCAGTTGGATAGAGCACACGCCTCCTAAGGTTGCGTTACAACGGTCACCT
>CALERM010000106.1 GCA_937907715.1 uncultured Clostridia bacterium | reverse complement strand
ATGTCGGCGGCGATATCACCGCAGGCACCTTCGCGAGCCTGATCTGGAACAAGGACGAATTTTCTCTGTTCATCGACCTTGGCACCAACGGCGAGCTGGTCTTCGGCAACCGCGACTTCATGATGTCGTGCGCGTGCTCCGCCGGTCCGGCGTTTGAAGGCGGCGATATCTCCTGCGGCATGCGCGCAACCGACGGCGCAGTCGAGGCTGTTTCCATTGACAAAGACACCATGGAGCCGAAGCTCACCATTGTCGGCGACGCCGGGCAGAAGCCGGTCGGCATTTGCGGCTCGGGCATCATCGACGTGATTGCAGAGCTTTACCGGACCTCGATCATCTCCTCGAAGGGCAAGTTCGTCCGCGACGGCGGCAGAGTCGCCCACGACGAGCACGGCATGGGACGATATGTTCTCGCCAGACCCGACGAGAGCGAAACCGGACGTGAAATTTCGATCACCGAGGTCGACATCGACTCGTTCATCCGCGCCAAGGGCGCCATCTTCTCCGCCATCAACATCATGCTCTCGAGCCTGGACATGGACGTAACGGTTCTCGAGCATGTCTATGTCGCCGGCGGCATCGGCTCGGGTATCAACATGGAAAACGCCGTGCGCATCGGCATGCTGCCCGATATCGACCGGAGCCTGTTTGCCTACCTCGGCAACACCTCGCTCGCCGGCGCCTACGCAATGGTGCGCTCGGAAAGCGCAAACAAAAAGGTACATGAGATTGCGTCCAACATGACGTATATGGAGCTTTCGACGAACCCGCGGTACATGGACGAATTTGTGGCGGCGTGCTTCCTGCCTCATACCAACCGCGAGCTGTTCCCGTCGAGCGTACAGGAGTGATACGATGGCAGAGCTGAACAAAAAAGACATCCAGAACAACAAGGAAGAGGTCCCGTTTGCGCACTATGAGGCGCTGTTCCGCGCGCTCGATCCCGATGAGGCGGCGCTGCGCTGCGGCGTGCCGTTTGAAAACGGCGCGTTCACCGTGACGCTTCTGGGAGAAGCCTACGTCATCACCTGGCCGGAGTACACCATCTCGGCAGACAATCCGAAGGCGTTCGGGCTCAAGAACATTCCCACACAGACCTTCCTGCTCCGGTACCTGCTCGAAGGCAAAAAGGCAGGTCCCTGGCTGAGCTTCAAGACCTTCCGCGAAATGCCGTGGGGCGAGCTGTACATCAGCCCCTACACCGGGCGGGTCCTGACAAGAGCCGCCTTTACCTTCGGCACCCGGGTCGGCAAATTTGCGCAGGCGTGTGAGGACATGGGCGGCGCGCGCGTCGAGCATGGCGACGCAGGGTACGAATTTGAGCTGCTGCCCGGCTACCGGATGCAGATCATAGTCTACGCCGGAGACGACGAATTTCCGCCCAGCAGCCAGGTGCTGTATTCCGACAACTTTGAAACCGGCTTCTCCGCGGAGGACCGCGTGGTAGCGGGCGATATTCTGATCTCCAGCATCAAAAACAACTTCTGAGAGGCAACATATGAGCTTTGTATATAAGGGTTTGAAGGCAAATTTTGAAAAGCTGACGGTCACGGAGCATGAGCTGGACCGCCAGATGGACCGGCTCCGCCAGCAGACGCCGCGCGTGATTCCCGTCACCGAGCGCGCCGCCAAAATGGGAGACGACGTGGTTCTGGACTACGCAGGCTTTGTCGACGGCAGACAGTTTGACGGCGGCACGGCAAAAGAGCAGGTTCTCACGCTCGGCAGCGGCATGTTCATCCCCGGCTTCGAGTCGCAGCTCGTCGGCGCGAAGCCGGGCAGCGACGTACTCGTCACCGTGACCTTCCCGAAGGACTACCGCGCAGCTGAGCTTGCCGGAAAGCCCGCCGAGTTCCGCTGCCACATCGTCGAGGTCCGCGAGAAGTCCGCCTACGAGCTGGACGATGTGTTTGCCAAGGAGGTCGGCGGCTGCCAGACGCTCGAGGAAATGAAGCAGAAGCTTCGCCAGAGCCTGCAGGACTATTACGACGAGCGCGCCGAAATGGAGGTGCAGGACACCCTCATGCGCCAGGCGGCTGCAACGCTCGACTACACGCCAACCGAGCAGGAGCTGAAAGAAGGCATCGACGCACAGGTTGAGCTTTTGAAGGCGCAGCTGGGGCGCAAGGGCTTGACACTGGAGGCATATCTCCAGTTCACCGGCGCAACCGAGCAGCAGATCCGCGACGATGCAAAGCCCGAAGCGGAAAACAGCCTGCGCATCCAGAAGTCTGCCGAGCGCATTGCCCTTCTCGAAGGTCTTACTGCGACGGACGAGGATTATGCCAATGAGCTTGCCGCCATCTGCCGGCAGAACGGACTGACCATGGAGCAGCTGAAGCCCCACATGAACGCGCAGTTTGAAGCAAGCGTCCGCGACAACATCCGCATGAAGAAGGCAATCGCCTTTGTGCGGGCAAACGCAGACGTAACCGTGGTCGAAGCCCCCGCCTCGAAGGACTGATTTTGCCCGGCAGCGACCGGTTCCGCTCACCGGAATTTCCCAGAATCAGGATATTTCATGCGTGAAATATCGCTCGGCATTTCGGACAAATTTTCCATACAAGCAGAAAAGCTATTTGTATAAACGCACCTGAGAGCCATATCAGCCCTCAGGTGCTTTATATCATATGTGACATATCGCACAAAGAAACGGTGACGTTTCCGTGCAAAGTTACAAATTGGTAATCAGGTATTGACTTACCAAAAAGTTAGTGTTATTCTATGATCGAACCGATAAAAAAGTATCGATTCCGCATGGCGCTGTTGGCTGCGGATGAAGGGATGCACAGCGCCAAAGCTATTCTTTCCCGGGGAAAGTGAAGGGCCCCGGAAGAACAAGGAGGAAATATACATGGCAATCGAATTCAAGGATGGCAAGTACGTTGACCCCCAGACCGGTCGTGTCACGCTGGACCCGACGCAGTACAAGGACTGGCAGA
>CALERM010000105.1 GCA_937907715.1 uncultured Clostridia bacterium | reverse complement strand
ATTATTTATACAGGATCGTCCAGTAGCGGTCTTTTCCTGATTTACAAGGAGGCTTACATGGAAACCTACAGCAACGCACCGCAGGAGCTGCGCAATTTCTTATCCTATCATGAGACGGTCAAGGGTCAATCCCGCCGGACCGTTTCCGAATACTATCTTGATCTGCGGATGTTTCTGCGATTTGTCCGGCTGATGCGCGAAGAGCTGCCGTACAAAACACCGCTGGACGACATTCCGATCAAGGATCTGGGGCTGGATTTCATCCGCTCGATCACAACATCAGAGGTATTTGACTTTTTGTCGTATCTTGCCAATGACCGCGAAAACCCGGAAGCCGCCGGCTCGGATACCGGCATCGGCGCTGCCGCACGCGCCAGAAAGCTCTCTGCTATCAAGGCATTCTACAACTATCTGACCGTCTCGACCAAACAGATCACGGAAAATCCGGTCAAAGACATTGAATTCCCCAAAATCCGTAAAAGTTTACCGAAATACCTGTCGCTCGAAGAATCCACGGCGCTGCTGAAAGCCGTCGAGGGTCCCAATCAGGCGCGCGATTTTGCAATTCTCATGATCTTTCTGAACTGCGGCATCCGACGCTCGGAGCTGGTCGGGCTCAATCTGACGGACGTGTATGACGACCGACTGCGCGTGGTCGGCAAAGGCAACAAAGAACGCATTGTCTACATGGGCTCGAGCTGCCGCAAAGCAATCGACCGGTATCTGATCGAACGCAATCAGATGGTTCTGTCCGACAACCGGGCGCTGTTCGGCTCGCGCGACGGCAACCGGATCAGTGTCTCAGCGGTTCACCGGCTGGTCAAAAAGCACCTGCTGGTGGCCGGGCTGGACGCCTCACAGTTCTCCGCGCACAAGCTGCGCCACACGGCGGCAACGCTCATGCTTTCGAACGGCGTCGATCTGAAAACCTTGCAGGAGGTGCTGGGACACGAGAATCTCAACACCACGCAGATTTACACGCACATTGAAAGCACCGAGCTGAAAATTGCTGCCGAGGCAAATCCCCTCTCCCACCTGTCGCTGGACAAGCCGGAGAATACCAGTCAAAAATAGTTCTGATTTGATATAGCAAAAGAGCTGCGAACGGAAAAATCGCAGCTCTTTTGTTTCGCTAAAGCGGTAGTTTAGCCGCCGAGGTAAGCACGTTTGACAGATTCGCTCGCCATCAGCTCCGCGCCAGTGCCGGAGAGCGTAATGCGCCCGGACTCCAGAACATACGCGCGGTCAGCAATCTGAAGCGCCATCTGCGCGTTCTGCTCGACCAGCAGAATTGTGGAGCCTGCCTGATGAAGGCTCTGAATGATCTCAAAGATCTGCTCCACCAGCAAGGGCGCTAAGCCCATTGACGGTTCGTCGAGCATGAGAAGCTTCGGCTCACTCATAAGGGCTCTTCCCATTGCAAGCATCTGCTGCTCGCCGCCGGAGAGCGTACCGCTGACCTGCGTGCGGCGCTCTTTCAGGCGCGGGAACAGCTCATAGACATGCGCCAGATTGTCGTCAAATCTGGCGTTCGGGCGGGTATAGGCGCCCATTTCCAGATTCTCTTCGACCGTCATTCTGGCAAACACGCGCCGCCCTTCGGGGCACTGGACAAGACCCGTCTGGACGATTTTATTGGGAGCAACGCCCGCAAGAGAATGGTCCATGAACTGGATTTTTCCGCTTCTGGGCTTCAGAATGCCGGAAATCGTATTCAGAACCGTACTTTTACCGGCACCGTTTGCGCCGATCAGGGTCACAATCTCGCCTTCCTGCACGTGCAGGGACACGTCCTTGACGGCGTGAATCGCGCCGTAGTAGACATGCAGATTTTCAACGGAAAGCAGCATTTATTGACCCTCCTTCTTTTTGCCGAGGTACGCCTCAATGACCGCCGGGTTCGCCTGAATGTCCTCCGGCGTGCCCTTGGCAATGATCTTGCCAAAGTTCAGCACGCAGATACCCTCGCAGATACCCATGACGAGGTTCATGTCATGCTCAATGAGCAAAATCGCGATGCCGAACATGTCGCGGATGCGGACGATGTTGTCCATCAGCTCACTCGTCTCCGAAGGGTTCATACCGGCGGCAGGCTCGTCGAGCAGCAGCAAACACGGATTGGTTGCCAGCGCGCGGACGATCTCGAGTCTTCTCTGCGCGCCGTACGGAAGAGAACCGGCCTTGTGGTCCGCCAGGTCCTGCATGTCGAAAATGCTGAGCAGCTCCAGCGCGCGCTCTTTTGCGATGCGCTCCTTGCGCCAGTACTGCGGCAGGCGGAACATTGCCGTCGCCAGAGAGTACTTCGTCTCGTTGTGAAGACCGATCAGAACGTTATCGAGCACCGTCAGATCACGGAACAGGCGGATGTTCTGGAAGGTACGGGCAATGCCCATCT
>CALERM010000104.1 GCA_937907715.1 uncultured Clostridia bacterium | reverse complement strand
ACGACAAGCTGCCGATGGAACGGCTTGCCGGAGATACCGATGCCGTTGCCAAATCTACGCGCCCGTCCATCCTACAAAAGCTCCGCGCCCCACTGCCGGAGCAGACAAATTTGAAACCAAAGCACAAAGAAATGGAGGTATCACGATGAACAGCGAAACGATAAACACGCAACTGTACGAGAAAATGTTTGCCGAACAGGAACGCTACCGCGACTGGCTGCTGCACCAGCCGCCGGAGGAAATTTTGAATCACACCTACGAATACACCACCCGCGAGGATATTCTGATGACGCTGGAAAATAACGATTTAAGTTTTGAACAGGCGTGGGCGCTGTTATCCTCCCCGACGCCGCTGGCAGACGTTTTCAAAGAATTTGAAAACCGCGAAACAGATTACATGGACGTTGTGCGGGAAAGTATGGCAAGCCGCGCAGACACGATCATTGACAGGCATCAAGCGCCGCTTTATCTCCACAACACAGCCTATGCTGCCGCACATAATGAAATGGAACACTACACCGCGTCTTTGCACATCAGTGCGGCTTGCAAGAATATGATTGAAGATGCCATTGCTGCCGCGTATCGGGATAACAGTCTGAAATATGTGCAGGAGGCATCCAAAGCCGTCATTGATACGTTTGGCTTTGAACGCACCATGTTCGTGCTGGCAAATACGATCCGTATCAAAAGCTATGATGGTCGCATCAGCTCGGAAAACAAAGCATGGGCGCAGACAATCCCCATTTGCGAGGCTCAGCGAAATATTATTGTTGACCGGTGCAATCCCGGATTGCTGGATTTGTTTACAAATCAGGTGCGCAAAGACTTCGCAGTGGAACAGGCGCGCAGCCAACAAAAAGCCTCCGTCCGGGAAAAGCTGCATGGCGCGCCTGCCCGCGCCGCCGAGCGGTCTGCATCTGCAAAGAAAGATCGTGATGCCCGATGAAAAAGCGCCGGCGCACCATTCCGCTGATGTTCTATGTGACACCGGAGGAACGTGACCAAATCGAGGTAAAGATGGCGCAGCTCGGCACAAACAACATGAGCGCCTATCTTCGCAAGATTGCCATTGACGGCTATGTGGTGCAGCTTGATCTGCCGGAGCTGCGGGAGATGGTGTCGCTGCTGCGCCGCTCCAGCAACAATCTCAACCAGCTTGCGCGGCGCGCCAACGAAACAGGGCGCATTTACCCGGAAGATCTGGCGGACATCCGGCAAAATCAAGCGCAGTTGTGGGAATCCGCAAAAGAGATTTTGCGCGTTCTGTCTACACTGGATTGAGCGTCCGCATCCTTGCGCTTTTCTCTGTGCGCAGGTATGATGAAATCAGAACATACAAGGAGGTCCTCTTATGAGATTTCTTTTGAAGCTGCTCTTTGCCCCCGTCGTTGTGGTGCTGGCTGTGTTTGTCTGGCTCTGCGGCGGCATCCTTTATTGCGCATCGTGGGTGTTTACTCTTGCGTCCGCGCTTGTCAGCATCCTCGGTGTCGCTGTGCTGGTGACGTACTCTGTGAAGAACGGAATGATTCTGCTGGTAATTGCATTCCTCGTCAGTCCGTTCGGTATCCCAATGCTTGCAACAAAACTGCTTGCGCTGCTGCAATCGCTGCGGGGCTTCATTCAAAATCGTGTGTATCATTAAATCTGTAATCGAGCGCCGGACGTGTTCCGGCGCTCTTACTTTTTTGCCAAAGGAGGAATCGTATGGCAACAACACGCATCATGCCGCTGCACACCGGAAAGGGGCGGAGCGTTGGCTCGGCAATCAGCGACATTCTGGAATATGTCGAAGATGAGGAAAAGACCAATCAGGGCAGGCTCGTTACCTGCTTTCAGTGTAACCCCGAAATAGCCGACGCGGAGTTTTGCTTTTCCAAGCGGCGCTATCAGACCAGCACCG
>CALERM010000103.1 GCA_937907715.1 uncultured Clostridia bacterium | reverse complement strand
TCAAAGCCTACTAATACCTGAAATTATTAACTTTTAAACTTATTATACGAGGAGGAGTACCTATGAAAATCGCATTTGACGGCAGCGCATTCTGGGAAACCGGTATGACATACGAGGAACAGTACGACACGGTTGCTCGCGCAGGCTATGAATATATCAATCCGTACAACGCAGACTTCCCGGGCTTCTGGAAGCGTCCGAAGGCTACCAAGGAAGAGGTTCTGTGGCACAAGAAGGCCATTGCCGACGCCGGTCTGAAGATCGCTTCTCTGACCACCGGCTTCCACTGGCAGGACCCGGACGAATTCGTTCGTCAGTACGCGGTAGACTGCTGGAAGAAAATGTTCGAGATCGGTGAACTGATGGACGTTCGCGTGTTCAACACCGAGCTTGGCCCTGGCAGAGACAATCCGGAGCTGTGCGAAGCAAAGCTCATGAAATCTCTCGACGAGCTGGTTCCGATCATGGAGCAGCGCGGCATCCGTCTGGATATTCAGGCACACCCGGATGATTTCTACGAGCACAACAATGATGCTTACGACATCATTCGCTATTACGACAGCCCGTCTCTGGGTTATCTGTACTCCATCCCGCACACGTTCCATTACGACGGCGGCAAGGGCGACATCGAGCACAACCTGAAGTATGCGCGCAAGCATCTGAAGCACGTGCTGTTCGCAGATACCTACGACTACACCAAGCTGTTCCGCTACAACATCAATCCGGCTCCGCTGTACGCAAACGGCACGGTTCGTGCCCATGCACACATCGGCCATCTGGGCGAAGGCGACATTGATTTCGACCGCATCTTCAAGACGCTGCGTGAGATCGGCTTCAATGAGCAGGACGACACCATCGCAACCTTTAACCCGCTCGGATTCCCGGAGAGAGCCATCTCCGACGGCACCCGCACCCGCGAGCTCATCGAGAAGAACCTCGTCGGTGTACCGAGCAGCACCGAGCCGATGCCGGAAGGCTTTGGCATCTACGCAAGATAAGTTCCAATACCATGATTGCCCCCGCACGGCGAACGCTGTGCGGGGAGTGTTTTTTTCGCAAAGCAACGTCTATCTTTTCCTTACCGAGCATGGTATCATAGAGCTATGAGCAAATCGAACGGTGCGAGGACAGAGAAATGGATTTTAAGAATGTATTACCGGCTAAAAACCGGGAGGAACTGCGGCAATGGTTACAGGAAAACCACGACAAAGAAAGCGAATGCTGGGTGGTAGTAAAACGCGGACGCTCTGTGGATAATGGAACATTTTGGTACATAGACGCTGTGGAAGAAGCGATGTGTTTTGGCTGGATTGACAGTACAGTCAAGAAAATGGACAATGGCATTTCTGCACAACGATTAGCCCCTCGAAGAAAGGGGAGTGTGTGGTCTGAGTTGAACAAAGAACGCTGTCGCAGAATGGAACGCTTGGGGAGAATGACAGACGCTGGTCGCGCTGTGCTGCCGGATATGTCTGAAAAAGGCTTTGTCATAGATCATGCTGTTTTGGAGGCATTGCAGGCAGATGAGGAAATCTGGAATCATTTTCAAAAATTTCCTTCTTTGTATCAACGAGTACGGATCGACACGATTCAGATCAAGAAAAACCAGCCGGAATTGTTTCAGAAGCGTTTACAGAAGCTTTTAGATCATACGAAAGCTGGCGTGATGTATGGTGAATGGAATGACAACGGTCGATTGCTGACGGACTGACACAGATATACGCTTGACAGGAACGGAGAGAAAGTGTCTATGGCATTCATATCGGTGCCTTTATCGATGTTTTGCAGCGGTATCTCGCCAGTTTTTCATAGAAAAGCAAGAAAAAACTGCCAAGAGCATGTAAACACTCTTGGCAGAAACTTGTTATGCAGTTAACCGGCTGCATATTTGCGGTTTTCGACCTGTTTTTCCCGCTGCTTCCAGCTGACAAATCCGTACATGTCGTTGAAAAAGAAGATAATGAAATTGACAACGACAGGAATGTACATCGGATTGCCGAGCGAGGCATAGACCCACAGCACAATGAGCACGAGATCATTGGACGCATAGCCCAGCGCATAATACGAGGTGCGCAGCATGGTGAGCGCTGCCGCGAGAAAGCTCGTCACGATGGAAAGCGTGCTGAACGCGAGGTTTGGGGTGTCCAGCGCGCGCAGAATCAGGAAAAAGACAATGGTGGTCAGCGTGCCGAAAAAGGCGAGGGCAAGGATATGCTTTTTGGTCAGCTTTTGAATCGCCACTTCATTGCCGTTTTCCGACGGGTTTTTCATCCATGTAATCATTGACCAGACCGCCATCGGCAGTGTCATGCCGAGATAGGTAATCATCTCGCCCCAGTAATGAAACCGCCAGGAAATGATGCTGTACAAAATACTGAACACAATCATCAGGATTTGCGCCCAGACATTGCCCTTGGCGGCAAAAATCAGCGATGTGATGCCGATACACGCGGCAAACAGCGTCAGCAGGTCAATATTTTCCGACAGCAGGTTAGATAACACCACTGCGCTGAGAGAAATGAGCCAAAGTGCCCATTCTTTTTTTGTCAGATTTTTGATTGGATTGCTCATCATATTATATACTCCGCAGATAGTCCTCCACGTTTTGATACGAAATTCCGTTTATTACCTGATTTTCGCCGCGATACAGCACAAATTTTCCGGTAATTGTTCCATAGCGGTGCTCGGTCTGTGCACATTTTTCTTCGTTGACGAGATGGCGGTATTGATTGGGAATTGCCCGCGCGCTGTGCTTGATTTCAAAGATTTGGCACGAAGCGGCATTCGGGTCAAAGACAACCATATCAAATTCACCGACAGGGAACTGGAGGACAAAAACCTGTTTTTTCGGATTTGCCAGTTTTGTTTCGAGTAAAACAATATCTTCCAGCATTCTTCCCTTGATTTCATTCAAAATTCGTTCTTGTACGGCATTGCGTTCCGGCAGGGATAACGCGCTGAAGGTCTCATCCAGCAGCAGGCTGCGAATCAATGCATCAGCCTGTGCATAACGCAAGCCCGGCTGTGCAATGATGGTTCGGCTTCCCACCGTGCCGACATGCGGAAGATGCAGAACGTCTATTTCCTGCGTCAGGTCGAGCAAGTCCAGATATTCTTTGATTTCCGCCGCATGAACGGCATCCAATGTCACGGTCTGTTCTTCTTTGTTGCGGATTTCTAACAGCGCACGCAGACGGTCTGTCACTGCGTTTATATCCACGCGGTCGAGAATATCCGTCGGATGGTTCCGGTCGCGGCGCAAATTGCTCGCAGCGACACCCAGATCATGCGATTGAAAATCGCGTGTTAAAACCTCCAAAGTAAACCGATGGTTCATGTCTTCCACCACACGATTGATGGCACTGGTCAGCTCATTGTTTTCATATAAGTCGCGCAGATGGCGGAAATGTCCCTCGTATTGATAGCATCGAAGGGAGTGCTGAATATTTCGTGCAATCGCCGTGTCCACATATTCATCCGTGCTCTGTTTGCTGGCAAACGTAGAGGTTTCATTGTAGTGCACACCGCCTAGGCTCATCGTGCCGCCGTACCGGATATATGCATCTATTCCGTGAATGCCGAGAACCGATTCAAATTCACGATAGGGGATAAAGGTCGTATGCAGGAATAGGCAGCGGTCATACAGCTGTTCATCTTCTGTGAATAAAAAGCCGAGGGAATCCGCACCGGACAGCACAATTTTCATACCAGAGGCCGCAAATACATCGGAAAACAATGCCGCACCCTCAATAAAATCCTCCATCAACGTGACTTCATCGAGAAATACATACCGAAACCCCTGCGATTCCAACTGCTTTAAGTCCCGATTGACATCAGCCAGCGTATTCTTCGCCGTGATTTGTATAAATGCCGACTGCGACAGCATGGTATCATCCATGTCCGCAAGAATCTGCCGGATCATTGTGGTTTTGCCGGTTCGGCGCAGGCCGTAAAGAATCAATACCTTGTCCTGCGGCTCGCCATAGATAAAATCATGAAGCTGTGCAAAGCATTCTCGTTTTCGATATTTGCGGACATTGGCGGAAAACGCACGCAGTTCCGCGCCTGCTCGAATATACGTGGCAAACGCAGGCGGTTCAGGCGGTTTCTTTGCGAGCAGCAGTTGTCTTTTCAGCTGCTTCAATTCCTGTTCCAATGCCTTTCGCCGGTCGATTTGTGCGCGAAAGGCATCGACTTCCTGTAATGGAATATACTTTTCCCGTCGTTTTTTGTTTTCCGTCCAACGGTGATAGAAATATTCTCTGCCGTTTACCGTTTTCTTTGCGACAGAGCCGGCTGGCAGCTGTGCAATCTGCCGTTCCAGTTCTTCGATACGCTCCATGACAAAACCTCCTCGCTGATACTGTATCTATTATACCCAATTATACCCAATTATACCCATATTACGCAAGGGATAATGGGTATAATTCGAGGGGGCGTTTTTACTCTCTGTGTTCGTTACTGAACAAAAACATTATTTTGTTCAGTAAAATCAAAATGCCGTTCCCGTTGTCGGAACGAACAAACGGTGCATATCCGCGTGTTCCAATTGCAGCAGCCGCACCTTTTTCTCCATTCCTCCGGCGTATCCGGTCAGGCTGCCGTTTGTGCCGACGACACGATGACACGGGATGAGAATCGAAATTTCATTGTGTCCGACCGCGCCGCCGACCGCTTGTGCAGACATGCGGATCAGGCGGCGTTTTTTTGCTATCTGCCGCGCAATTTCTCCATAAGTCGTGGTTTTTCCGTAAGGAATTTGCAACAGAATCTGCCAAACCTCCTGCCGAAACGCAGAACCGATGGGATGCAGCGGCGGCAGAACATCCGGTTCTTTGCCGGTAAAATACACATCCAGCCAACGCTTTGTCGCGGTGAGAATCGGCGTTTCTCGTTCGATATGCTCTGTCGGAAGATTTTCGGCAAAGTATTTTTCTCCGTCAAACCACAGACCTGTCAGCCCGATGTCGTCTGCCGCCAGAAAAATTCCTCCCAACGGTGACATGTAACGACAGGTGTATACCATTTCCCTATCCTCCCCTTATAACACATAGGTTTTCAGGCGCTGCAAGGCTTCCTGCAGTTTTGCTGTCGGTAAGCCGAGCGCCATGCGAATGCCATACGGAATATGAAATTGCCGTCCATCGCGCCACAGCACGCCGACCTCGACGCCTGCCCGCAGCAGAGTATCCAGCGATGTTGCGTTTTGTGCACACCAGTCGGCAAAATCCGGCACAATGACATACGTTCCCTCCGGCTTCCGCAGGGTTACGCCCTGCACCTGTTCTTGAAAAAAGGTATGCGCCAGCTGGATATTGGTCTCTAAAACGCGCTTGAGCTCCTGCATCCATGCGCGCCCTTCGGCAGAATACGCGCCAATCAAGGCGTGCATAGACAGCACATTCATGTCATTGTAATGGCATTTTTCCTCGTATTGGCGCAATTGATCCGCCAGTCTCGGATTATATACAATGTGATAGCTTCCCACCAATCCGGCGAGATTGAATGTTTTGGACGGCGCATAAAACGCAATGGTGCGCTGTCTAGCATCGTCTGAAATAGACTGGGTCGGGATGTGCTGATTGCCGAACAGCGTCAAATCAGACCAGATTTCATCGGAAATCACTTGGACATCATACTGACGGAACAGCTCCATGGCGCGCTCCAGCTCCCAACGCTTCCAGACGCGGCCGCTCGGGTTGTGCGGAGAGCAAAGCAGCACGGTGTGAATGTGCATCGTTTGGATCTTTTGTTCCATATCGTCATAATCCATGCGCAGTACGCCGTCTGTGTCCTCGCGCAGCGGACTGCCCACAATCGGATAGCCGTTGCGTTCCAGCTGCGTGGTAAATCCGGTATAGGTCGGGCTGTGCACCAGCACCGGGCCGTGTGCCGGATTGAGAACCTGCAAGGCGCTGGTAATGCCGCCCAGTACGCCGTTTTCGTATCCGATGTGTCGTTCGGATAGCTCTGTGACGCCAAACGACTCCCGTTGCCAGGTCAAAATAGCCGTATTATATTCCTCCGACGGGACGAAATAGCCATAAATCGGGTGCGCAGCGCGCTGGATGATGCGCTCCGTGACACAGGGCGCCGTCGGAAAATTCATGTCGGCAATCCACATGGAAATTTTGTCAAATGCCGGTTTGGTTTCTCCCTGCGGCAGCGCCCAAAAATTGTTTTCCTGTAAATCGACAGCGATGGCATCATGGCCGCGCCTGTCCAGCATCGTAGTAAAATCGTACATCCCCATCAGCCCTCAAAAAAAGCGTTGGAATCATCCGGCGCCTGCTCCCGATCCT
Organism: uncultured Clostridia bacterium; assembly: GCA_937907715.1. Classification (GTDB taxonomy): domain Bacteria; phylum Bacillota; class Clostridia; order Oscillospirales; family Oscillospiraceae; genus CAG-170. The sequence continues at coordinate 32,364 of CALERM010000103.1, read as the reverse complement.
TGTCCGTATAGCAGCGAATGGCAGAGCAAACTGTGATTTGATAGCTCTCAAACAGCACTTCCCTACCCTCTTTTTGGCTCATGCGGTGCTGCATGACATTGCGCCAGCGCGCAACCGCCGCTTCATCCGTCCAAACGTTGAGAGACAGCAGCTTTCCCTCCTCGTTGAGGCTGGAAAAGCGTTCTGCGCGAATAAATCCCTCAAATCCAGCCAGCATCGGCTTCAGCATGGCTGCGAGATCCAAATATTTTTTCATTCCTGCCTTGGTCGGCTTGACTTCAAATAATACAATAATATCTGCCATCTTGCATTCTCCTTTGTGATGATGGTATCATTATATCGCATAGATTTTGGCAATACTATCCATAAATCTCCAAGAACTATCATAATAGATGCAAAAAGGCGGATGTTTCTATGAATCAGCAAACATATATACAATCGGTTAATCTCAACCAGGAAACCAATTTCCCCTATTTGGTGCTGGATGTCATCAACGACCAAAGCTATCCGCGCAATCCCGGCTTTCAGGTCATGCATTGGCATGAGGATTTACAGTTTATCTATGTGCTGTCCGGAGAAATTCAAGTGGTCACGCTGGACGATCAGCAGACATTGCAAGCAGGCGACGGCATCTTTATCAACAAAAATGTCGTCCATTTGGTCAAGCAGACCAATCGTTGTCATTACAACAGCTTTATTTTTCCGGATCATTTTCTCACATTTTACGCCGGCAGTCCGGCAGAGCGCTTTGTCGAGCAGATCACGAGCTGTGCGGCACTGCCTCTCTATCCCATTTTTTGTACCGAGGGCAATCAAGCGGTGCTGCATGTTTTGCAAAAGCTGTCCCGACTCGAACGGGAAGAAAAGTCCGCAGCATATCCCTATACGGTTTTGACAACTGTATGCGAGCTATGGCTGGCGCTGTGTCAAATCATCCAGACGCCGCACACACCGACACGGCACAGCATTGCGGAGCAGCGAATGCATGTGTTCTTGCAATATATCGCCCGGCATTTCGGGGAAAAGCTGTCGCTGTCCGCGCTCGCAGAAAGCGCAAATGTAAGCAAATCCGAGTGCCTGCGCTGCTTCAAAACCGTCCTGCACACCACGCCGTATCAATACCTCAACGAATACCGGCTGTCACAGGCGGCAGAACGCCTGCGCACCACCAACGATTCCATCAGCACCATTGCCGCAGAGGTCGGTTTTCCCCATCTCAGCCATTTTGGCAAATGCTTTCGAGAAAAAACCGGTCTGACACCGAGCATGTATCGAAAGCAGCGGTGACCGGTTTTCCCTCTTGGCGCGAATTGCCAATACCATGGCGCGTTCTGTTCTTCCCACTTCCCGTCTCTTTCGCTATGATAATAGCATCAAAGTTGTTAGACAAAGAACCCCACCAATGACATGACGAAATGTCACCGGTGGGGTTTCGCGCTTGTTTATGAAAACGCCAGCCGCATCTGATGCCACGTGACGTTTCCGTGCGTGGATTTCTCGGACACGTCCTCATCGGAAAATCCCAATTTCGCATAATACGGAATGAGTCTTTCCTTGCAGGTCAGGACAAGACCACGTCTGCCCTGCTGTTTTGCGTCGGCAATGGCGGCAATATCTTCGGTTGTTGCATATCGAATGTTCATGCCATTCGTCTCCCTGTTTCGGTTTTCTCTGTTATTCTATCACACCGCACCGAACGGGACAATAGCGTTAACTCAGGTTTCTGCCGCGCCGCGCAGAGAAAATAGATACTTCCCCACGCCACCCATAACCAGCACCGCACCGACAATCCAATACACCGCCGTCAGGCGGTTGGTCGTGCCGTAAATCTCCAGCACGCCGGTGAACAGGCTGCCGACGGTCAGCGCGGCGATGCCCGCATGGTACAATTTACAGGCGATTTCGTCCGGCAGGCGGACGCGCGAGCACGCCAGAACAAAAAACGGGAGCGTGCCGCCGATCAGCGGAAATAAAAACGCATAAAGCATAAAATACGAATAGACCTCATGGCTGAACAGCTCATAAATCGCGCCGAACGCCGCACAGACAATCGAGACGATCAAATACACAAATGCTGTTTTTGTGATGGTTTTTCGTGTTTGCTTATTCGCCGATGTACACAATGTCGCTCACGCTCCTCTCCTGTATATTTTTGCCGTTCGTGGTCGGATTGTTGACCACTTTGCCGTTAAAATACATGGTGGACGAGCCGCCGCCGTCCAGATTGTACGCGGTTTCCGCGCCGAGACTCTGCATAAATTCTGCCATTTGGTATAATGACAAGCCGGTGCTCTCACTGGTTCTGCCGTCCGAAACCACGAATACATAGTGTAAATCGTCAATCATGCCAATCGCAGTGCGCGGATTACTCGCCTTTGCCTTGCCGACTTCATCGCTCTGAGAGACGGAAATCGTGCTGTTTTCCAGCAAATCGGGACCAAACGACAGCACCTGCTGCGCGCCGTTGTCCAGCAGCTCCTGCGCGGTGATTTCGTCCTCCTGAATGATGCCGAGACTGCCGTCCTGATAGACCACCAGATCCTCCTGTCCGTCCGATGCGGTATCACGGTATATCACGCCGTTGCGGATGACGTAGCCGCTCTCCTGTGCGCCGTAGTAATCGCCGTTAATGGCGAGGATCGCGTTGTTGTCCTCCGCCATCTCTGAGGTTTTTTCCGTCACATTGCGCCCGTAGGCGTTTTGTGCGAGCGCGGTTTTCAGGTATTCCGGCGAGGAAACCTGCACATCCGCCACGTAAATCGACGTGTCGTATTCGCGGTATTCCGTCAGAGAAATCGTGATGTTGTCATCGCTGTATGCGGTCTGCGTAGATACCACATTGTCAGAACTTGACGATTTTTCCGTGTTCTGTTCTGTGTCCTCCACAACCGTGTACACGCGCGAAATGGCAAACGTATCGACCGCGAGATAACCCGTAAACCCAAGCAAAGCCAAGGTGTAGACGATCGCCCACCAATGCCGTTTGAAAAACATGCGCTCATCCCTTCCCTTCGATCGGCTTTTTGGTGCGGAAGATAATTTTGCGCTGTACCAGCCAGCTCGTGCAGAAAAACAGGATTTCTGTCAATAATTTGGCGAGATACCGGTTCATGCCCAGCGAGTGAATGAGCAGACTGAGCACAACCGTATTGCCGAGCAGAATCAAGCTCGCAAGTACGGCATACTGCACGGCGGACTGCACCACATGCGACTGGCTCTTGAACACCAACCGACGATTCATCGTGTAATTCACCGATGCGCTGACCACGCGCGCGGCGATATTGGATACCACAATGCTGGAAGTCAGCGCGGACAAAATACTGTACAATCCGTAGTCCAGACAGAAGCTGGTCAGCGAGGACGCGGAAAACTTTAAAATTTCCTTGTAGATGCGGCAGGAGTCCTTTACCGTGTCAAAATGTGAGCCTGCGTTGTCGTCAATATAAATCGTTTCAATCTCCACCTCTCGAATCGGAATGCCTGCCTTGGAGCAAGTCAGTAGGACATTCATCTCATACTCATACCGCTGCCCGGGTATCTCTAAAAGCGTGGGCAGTAATTTTGCGCTGCACGCGCGCAGGCCGGTCTGGGTGTCCTGTATCTTCTGTCCTGTGGTAATATGATACACCAGACGTGTTGTCGTATTTCCCAATAAACTGCGCAGGGGAACATTTTCTTTGAACATCCGGCTGCCCAGCACGAGGGTGTCCGGATGCTGCTCCGCCGTGCGGCAGATGCGCTGCGCGTCCGCAATGCGGTGCTGTCCGTCCGCATCCAGCGTCACGACGATGCTGGATGCGGGATAGTTGTTGCGAATGTAGGTGAATCCGGTTTTGAGCGCACAGCCCTTTCCCCTGTTCTGCTCGTGCTGGAGTACCGTTGCATATTGGGATGCCTGCGCAAAAATCGGCTTGGCCGCCGGACTGCTGCCGTCATCGACAACAATCAGCGTAAAACCCGCTTGTTTTGCCTGTTCCAGCAATTGGCAAAGTATCTCTGTCGGTTCGTATGCCGGAATCAGCGCGATCCATCTGGTTTTCATGTGGTTTCACCGTCTTTCTGTTGGATTTGTCCATCGCTCGGCGGATTGCCGCCGTTCGGGCCGCCCTGTCCGTTTTGATGGTTCGGCGCGCCCTGACCGCCGCCGCCCATCTCATTCGGGTTCTCCTCCGAGCCGTCATTTGTCGTGACCGAACCGCCGGTATGGGTATATGTTCCGTCACAGTCCAGCGCGGTATTTCCGTTTCCGTTGCAGGTCAGATTGAGCGTACCGCCCGCAATCGTCAGTGCGCCGTTGGAGTCCAAACAGTCGCCGTCCGAGACAATCGTAAACTCGCCGCCGTTGACGGTAATCGCGCAATTGTCGTTGGCTTCGCCCGGTCGATTGCTGGTCGCGGAGCCATCCGCGGCATTGATGCCGTCATCATTTGCCGTAATGTCAAACGTGCCATCGTCTATGGTCACGGTCAAGCCCTCGATGCCCTCATAGCAAGTTGGGATAGAGAACGCGCCGCCCTGAATCGTCACATTAGCGTCAGAATGCATCGCATCATCGCCGGTTTTCAGCGTAAACGTGCCGTCTGTCACAGCAATATCGCCGCCCGCGTGAATCGAATCGTCCACGGTATCCGTCTCAAAGGTACCGCCGTTGATGGTCAAGGTCGTGCCGGATTTGATGCCCTTCTGGCTGGTCGAATCCGTGTCGGTATCGGTGTTTTCTGTTTGGGTCTGATCCTGCTGTCTCGGGTCGCCCATCTGCTCGGTTTTCCTGGTCGCGCTCGCGCTGCCCTCGCCGGTCGTGATGGAGAACTTGCCGTCATCAATCTGCACAGATGCGCTCGCACTGATGCCGTCCCCGTCCGCCTGCACGGTAAACGTGCCGCCTGCAATATAGACAAATCCCTTGTTTGCATCGTCTGTGTTTTCCGCATGGATAGCGTCTTTTCCGGAGGTAATCTTGTAGGTGCCGTCCGCAATGCACACGCTGTCCTTGCCGGAAATGCCCTGACTTGCCGCGGTAATCGTATAGGTTCCGCTGGTCAAAACCAGATCGTCCTTTGATACGATGCCGTGTCCTGCCTTGGCGTCAATCGTCAGCGAACCTTCTCCATTTAGCGTTAAGTCGGATTTAGAGAAAATCACAGAATCAATGTTATTGTCGTCTATAGCGATATATTCACCGCCATTTGTCAGCGTATTTTCCGAGCCGGACGCCGTTGTCACAAAGACCTTATCCGCCTGCGCCACATAAATCGCGGCGGAGGTGGCGCTTGTGATGTTGACGCCGTTCAGCACCAGCTGTACCTTGTCTGTATCCTCTGCATTGACGATAATCTGGCCGTCATTCAGCGCGCCGGACAGGATATAAGTGCCCTCGTCCGTGATGGTAATCGTGCTGCCGTCAACCTGTACCGCGTCCGAATCGCTGGACGCGCTGTCACCGGAAAGCGTAATTTTCGTGCTGGTTTCCTCGTCATATCCGACTTCCAGATCTCTGCTGGAGAACAGTTCCGTCGTGTCAGCCGTCGAGAGGGTTTGTGCCGTGCTCGTGCTGCTCGCGGTTGTTGTCGCGCTTCCGGTGTCGGTGGTTCCGGTTGTGCTGCATCCCGTCAGCGCCAAAACGCCGACTAACAGCAGGCTCATCGCTCGTGTTCGTTTCATATCGGATTCTCCTCATTTATAGCACACTGGTGTTGGTCTCTTGGTTGGAAATCGTAATTTCTAAGTTGCCGTTGCGGCAGCGCAGCTTGTCGAGCATCTGCTTTTCTTCGCCTGCACGGCGCAGCGTCACATCGTAGGTGAGCTTGAACAGACTGCCCATATTGGTTGTTTTTACCTGTGTCAGTTCATGCGCAGATGTGTACTCCTGCAAAATCGGCGTAAAGACATCGGTATAGTCCAAATCCTCCGGAATCGTGATGCGCAGGGTTTTGTACAGTTCCCCGTGCTTCTTGGCGCCAAAGTCGATGCCGTTCAGCAGGGCACTGACAAAGCCGAGCAGCACGGCACACAAAACCGCGTAGCCGATATATCCCATTCCGACAAGCAAGCCGGTTCCCATGGCGAGGAAAATTGCGCCGATTTCCTTCGCGGAGCCGGGCACCGAACGGAATCGAACCAGACTGAACGCACCGGCAACTGCCACGCCGGTGCCGACATTGCCATTGACCATCATAATGACCACGCACACGACCGCCGGAAGCAGCACGAGCGTGGCGACAAAGCTCTTCGTGTACTTGGTGCGGTACATATAGAACCCCGCCAAAATCAGTCCGATGACCAGCGCGCTGCACACGCACAGCAGAAAATCCGACAGGGCAATGACCTGTGTCATATCGGTGTCAAAAATCCCTTGAAATACTTTAGCAAACATTTGAATACTCCTCTTGTGTTTTTGTTTTTTGCCATACGATCTCTTGATACGCTCTCCCGTACTTGGAGAATGACGTTTGAAAAATGCGCGACTTACGCAGCGCGCGGCACATCCACAGCGGCAGACCGCCTGCGCATTTGATTTCCATCAGCGTCTGCCCGCATGACAAAATCGGTGTGCCGTAAATCGCACTGCCCAGCGAAATATCGCGTTCCCGATACAAGATATTTTCGTCAAACGTCACGCGGAACTCGCTGCCGTCCAGCGAGTAAAACGCCTCGCGTTCATAGGACAGAAAAACCGCTGGTTTCAGCTTTTTGTAATACGCGCGGAAATACGCAATTTCCTCGGCAATCTGCGACTGCACCGGAAGCGGCTGACCTGTTTGAAAGCTGTGCATAACCTGCGCTTCCGGCAGCGTCAGTCGGCGTTTGTATACGACCGACTGATATTTTTTCTTTAATTCCACAAACACCGGATCGTTCGGTGTGACTCTCTGATAGCTGCGAATACGCAGCTTTTCTTTATATACCGGTTTTTCCAGCGATCGGCGAATGAGCCGATAATCCGGTGTGTCATAGTAAATATTGCGTATCGTTGTGCGCCCGTAGGCATCTAATTGCATATACGGCTGCATCGCCTGCAAAACCGCGTGTTTTTGCTGTCTCGTCAACAGATATTTGCTCTCATAGCGCTGAAAGGTTGCTTGATATGCCATATTTTCACTCCTTTTGGTCTCGTTCTCGTTTGTATGGCTCAAGTATACCGGCGCTGACTTAAAGCAACTTTAAAGCCAACCTTAACTCAACTTAAAATTTTCGGGCATAAAAAAACATCCATCGCAGGGATGGATGTCTTTTAGAAATATAGAAAATAACAAACTATTTGTTTTCCATCAACCACACGGAAAACTCGCCGTGATGCGCAGCGATTTCCCGTCCGCCGTCTCCGCCCAGATTTTTCCCTTATGTGCGGCGACAATAGAAGAGGCTATCGAAAGACCGAGACCATATCCCCCCGTGCGAGAATTTCTCGATGCATCTGCGCGGTAAAATCGGTCGAACAAATGCGGCAGGCTGTCTCTGTCTATCGCCTGCGCGGTGTTGTAGACACTTATCTGGATGTGATTTTTGTGTTTTTTCAGCGAAACCGTGATTTTCCCATGTTCGTCGGCATATTTTACCGCGTTGTCCAGCAAAATCGACAGCAGCTGCCGGATCGCCTTTTCGTCTCCGGTCAGCGACAGCATCGGTTCGATGTCGATAGACAGTGTTTTCTCGCGCGTCTTTGCCAGTGTCCCGAAGGTCTCCGCGGTCTCCTGTACAACATCAGACAGGGGAAATGCGATTTTTTCCACCTGTGGCTGTTCCTCCATCCGCGCGAGCTGTAACATGCTGTTGGTCAGCTGCGCCAGCCGCTTGGTCTGCGCCTGAATGTCGCTCAACCACTCATTTTCGCCCACATCCATTTCCAGCACTTGGGCATCTGCGTCGATAATCGTCAGCGGCGTTTTCAGCTCGTGTCCGGCATCCGTGATGAACTGCTTTTGCTTCTGATAGGTCTCCGCAAACGGCTTGACGATTTTGCCGGAGACGAACAGCAGCAGCAAAAAGACTGCCAGCAGACCGCCCAGCGAGACACCCGCGCTTGTGTACAAAAAGCGGCGGAACGAGGACATTTCTCTGCCATAATCCAAAAAAATAATATGTGTCTCGACGCCCGCAGTGTATACCATATAACGATAATCATCGAGGAACCCGCTGGTATTCCCGGATGCGAGAACATCCTGCGCGTAGGAAATCGCCGTTTCGGTGTCCACCGCGGCGATTTTTCCGGTGTTGACCGCGCTTGTTGTGCCGTCCGCTTTTAGAAACACGGTAAAATAGCGCGATTCATACGGCAGCTCGGGTGAAAACTGCGCATCATGCTTATCCGGCTTCTTTCCCATCATCGCGGGGAATTCGCCGTCATTTTCCTGTAAAATGCTTAACACGCGGTCTGCATTTGTCGTAATATCGCGGTAATTGAGCACACTTGCCGCACCGAGAATAATCGTCAGCACCAAGACCAGCGACAGCATGGACGCGACAATCAGCTTGGTTCGCAGTTTCTGTATCATACGATTTCCTCTAACGTGTAACCGGCGTTGCGCATCGCCTTGATTTTGATGTTGGCGTGCAGGGCGGTGAGTTTTTTGCGCAAATACGAGATATACACCCACACGACATTCATCTCGGTCTCACTGTCATAGCCCCAGATTTTCTCCATAAACCGCTCGGAGGAAATCAGATGGTTTTGATTGCTCATGAGCAGTTCCATCATCTGAAATTCCTTGTTTGCCAAGCGATAGCTGCCGCTCGGCGTGGACAGCTCATAGGTCGCGCAATCCAGCGTCACATTGCCCATGTGCAGCAGCGAATCCGGCTGCGCCGTCTGGGTGCGCGTCATCGCACGAATGCGCGCGAGCAGCTCGCGTGTGTTAAACGGCTTGGTCAAATAGTCGTTCGCACCGGCGTCTAAACCCAGCACTTTGTCATCTATTTCGGATTTCGCCGTCAGCAAAATGACCGGAATCAAATTGCCCTGTGCGCGAATTTCCTTGAGCACCGTAATGCCGTCTATTTTCGGCATCATAATGTCCAAAATGACGCCGTCATAGTTGTTTCCCGCGCTTAGATATTCTAATGCTTCCTGTCCGTCATACACAGCATCCACGGAATAATTGTTGCGCTCCAAAATCGCCTTCAGCGCCTTGGACAGCGCCAGCTCATCCTCTGCCAATAATAATCTCATAGCCTTCGCCCCGTTTTCCTGATTGATACGTTAAGTATAGCATACCTCGCGTACCTTAAACAGAGGTTAAAAGCAAAGCCCCCAGCAATTGCTAGAGGCTTTGCTAATCGAATTACCAGCTCGATTTCTGTTCATCTATCACTTCCAAAGTTTCCGTATTGACCAGATAGAAATCAACCAGTTCTGTCTCATATCCACCATCCGGATATACTTTTTCCAAAACCAGTTCCTCGAAATCGGTATTGTTTTCGTCCGTTTTAGAGCCATTATCATACAAACAGTACTTGACATGAACCGTTGTGCTGTCCTTTTCTTCTGTTGTCTCACAGAGAATGGCGTACTGTTCTCCCTTTGCATTTGCCGTATACGTAACGTTCATATCCGGAAGCGTATTCTGTTGTCTGATATACTGATAAACAGCACGCATTTCGTCCGGAGGCGGTGACGTTGTCTGTGATTCTTGTGCCGGCGTATTTTCAGAAGAATCAGCGGTATGAGTATCCTGTGTTTCAGAATCCGGTACAGAGGGTTGTGTCTGGGTGTCTGTATTCGGTAAAAGCACCCCTGTTTTCTGCATATAAATCGGGTTATTCGTCCGGTATTGTGTGGCAGTACCATAATCAGGCTGTACAGAAAGATAGGTATACTGCTGATCCTGTCCGGTTACGGTTTCTGTTCCTTCTATGCCAAAACTGATCGTGAAAAAGGTGCAGCCAATCAATGCCAGTAAGAAAAGAGTCAGCGCCGTATCAAAAACAACGATCATCCATCTGGCTAATTTTCCATGAAGAATACTTTTTTGTTTTTTATACAGACAGACCATGCCCCATATCAGCAGGCAGGACAAGCTGACGGAAACACAGACACCGGATATTTCAGCAAAATAGTACCGAATGGCATACCCTGCACGTTTGTTGATTCCATACCATGCACCGTAGAAAAAGGTACTGTATGCCAGAATGATTGTAATCAGACAGGTACGCAGGATATGTTCTTTTCTTGTCGGCGTGAATTTCTTACATGCAGATATATGCTGGTCTGTTTCTTTCTGTTCGATCCAGACGGTCAATTCTGCTTCAGCAGCCTGCATTCCGAAAGCAAGTTCGATAACGGCAAGAAGCTGGCAAAGAAAAGCCGGAAATCCCCAAACATTGGTTGTAAGATTCTGATAGGTCAGAAAAAGGATTGCCGTGATAGCCAAGAAGATAGTCATCCGTCTCAGCATGGATACACGGCGTGCTTTCTTTTTTACAACCGAATGCATCACAGGCAAATCTCCTTTCCGCTGTGTCTCAAAGCGCATTACTCTTCCATTTCCTCAATTGCATCCCCAATCAGCTTTGCCATCTGCTCATGCTCTTCCGCGGTCAGGTGCACAAAATCCCTGCAGCCCTCCGCCGCGACCTGCGAGCCGTCCACAAACATACAGGCGTACTGCTCCGCAAGCTCGCGGAACTGTTCGGCAACCTCCGGAATCATCTCTGCACTGTGCGCATCAAACATACCATAAAACGTGCCGCGTTCAATGTCTCCCATGCGCGGCGGCGCAACCAGCAGAATGTCCGGTCGAATACCGGTATCCGACCACGCTTCGATGTTTTGTACCAGTCGAATCATGCGTTCCATTGCCAGACGCATCGTCATTGGCGTATGTCCAAACATGATTTTCGTGTCATTCGTGCCCAGCATGATGACCACCAGATCCAGCGGTTCATGTGTCTGCAACAGCATGGGCAGGGTTTCGGTTCCGTTTCGTCCGCTGTCTAACGGGTCATCAAAACAAATCGTGCGCCCCGGCAGGCCTTCCTCAATGATGCGGTGCTGCGGAAAGCGCTTGGCAAGGATGCCGGTAAAACGCTTGTCATACGCCAGTCTGACCTTCGGGTTGTCTCCCTGAAAGCCCCATGTGTTGGAATCGCCGTAAAATAAGATGTTCATACAGGTCTCCTCCTTTGCGGTTTTTTCGCTCTCTCTTTTGTTTATCGTACCATGTTTGGGAGCGAGAAGCAATGGATTTTGGGGTATTATAACAGCACCCCATCCGGGTTCGATGGGGTGCTGTGTCTGTTCACCTATTTTTCTCACTTGTGCGCGCCGAATCGGTCGTAGCGGAACGCATCAATCGGCAGGGTTGACGTCTTGCCGTCCAGCAGCAGCTCGGACAGCAGCAGACCGGTAATCGGGCCGATGCCGAAGCCGTGACCGGTAAAGCCGCAGGCAATCGCCAGTCCCTCTACCTCCTCGCAGGTATCAATGACCGGAACCTTGTCCGCACATTCGTCCATCATGCCTCCCCAGGTTCGCACCAGCTTGGTGTGCTTCAGGCGCGGGAAGAACTCCAGAATCGCACGGGCGGCTGTCGGGGCGGAAATCGCCTGTGACGGGCTTTGCTTCTCCGAGGCATAGGCGCCGAAATACGGCTCCATGCCAGTGTGTCCGCCAAAGACGAACGAACCGTGCGGCGTCTGATGGCCGTAAAAGTCCGCCATTGCCGCGCCGAGCATCTGCTCGAACATCGGCGGCTCTGCCTCCGTCACGATGCATTCGAGCAGAGCCTTGTTCATCGGAATATCGACACCGACCGTGTGCAGCAGCGCGCGGCTGCTGTAGCCCGCTGCCACGAGAATGGTCTCGCCCTCAAAGACATCGCCGCAGGCGGTCTTGACATAGCGCAGCCTGCCGCGCTCCATCACCAGCTCCACCGCCTGTTCCTTTGTGTAAAAGTGCACGCCCAGCCGCAGTGCCGCGCGGTAATAGGCCAGCGTTGCCTTGAGCGGATTGGCATGTCCGTCTGTCGGACACCACGAGGCGCACGTCACCTCTTCCGACAGATACGGGTTAATCTGGCGCACGTCATCGCCGGACAGCATCCGGACATCCAGCCCCAGCGCCGTACAGCGATCGCACAGACCCTGCAAAATCTTCTGGTGCGCTTCGCTCTTCCCCAATCGGAGATTTCCCTTCTTGGCGTACTCGACATCCATATCCAGCTCTTCCGAGAGCGTCGGCCACATGTGCTCTACCGCATACATCGCCAGCGGAAGCTCGCGCGGGTCGCGTGCCGACTGACGCACGCCGCCGCCGTTGCGGGAGGAACCGCCGTTTCCGATGATCTCACTGCCCTCCAGCACGATGACGGAGGCGCCGCGCTTTGCCAAATAATACGCGGTCGCGTTGCCGATAATGCCGCTGCCGACAATGACCACCTGTGCTTTATCTGTTACCGCCATATCACTTGACCTCCTTTGCATAAACGCTCATTTCCACCGGCCGCGCCGGTGCGCGCGATGTCGTCATCGGCAGATCCGACGGACGGACACCCAATTCTCTGGCGACAATCGAACGCACCAGACGGGAACACGTCTGTCCCTGACACAAGCCCATGCCGTTGCGCAGCACGCGCTTGATCTCTGTCAGCGAACGGAATCCATCGTGTACCGCCCGTCGAATTTCACCCTTTGTGATCTCCTCACAGCGGCATACAATCATATCATCATCCGGCATCGGTACAAAGGGACCGATGTCTTCGGAACGATTCATCAGCTTATCCATTTACTTGTCCCCTCCATTCGGTCGAAAGGCGCGCGCCTTCATCGAAAATTCCTTCGGTACGGCAATCGTCAGCAGCGCCGTGCCGTCGGTCGCCGGACTCTTGCGCAGAGAAATGACTTCCGCCTCGCACACCGGCTTGCCGGAACGATCCATCGCCGTGCCGGTCTGTCCTTTTTCCGGATACGGCAAAAATTCATAGGCGAGCGTTACGGTTGACCGCCCCTCCTCAAAATCATCGTTGACGAGGAAAATCGCCTGACCCGAGCAGCTGGCGACACACATGCCGCAGCCCGTACATTTTCTGTCGCGGTCTACCACCGGAATATTGGTAATCTGCCTGCCGACCAGAATACAGCCAAACTTGCAGGCGTCCTGACACGGGTTGCACGGGATGTTCTGGGTGCACTCGATGACCGGATGCACGCCGTGCACCGAAGCGTTCGCCGCCGGAAACGCCTTCAGCTCCTCTTCCTCTACATAGCCCTTTGCCAGCAGATTCTTGGACAGCGCATAGCCCTCTTCGGTCTCGGTCAAATCGGTTCTGCCGCGGTTTTCCTTGGCGAACATGCCCTGCCGCAGCTGGGACAGCGAATCGCGCGCCGCCTGTGCCTGCTGCTTGAAGCTGTCCTCCGGCAGGTATCCGGCGCGGTGCGCCGCCGCCAGACCGGCAATGCGTCCGCCGATCATCGCGGACGATGCCTCCTCAATGCCCGCCACGTCACCGGCGGCGAACAGTCCCGGAATCGTCGTCTCGCCGTATTCGCTGGTCTTTGGAACCAAACCGCCCGGCGTGTCCTCAATCTCACAGCCCGACATGCGGAGCACCTGACTCATCGGAGACAGACCGACTGCCAGACAGATCGTGTCAATATCCAAATGCTTTTCGGTGCCCGGAATCGGCTGGAACTTGCTGTCCACCTCTGCAATGACGGCGCCCTCTACCTGATCTTTGCCCTCAGCGCGAACAATCGTGTGCCGCAGATAAAACGGAACGCCATAGCGGGCTACCTTTGCGGCGTGCACGCCGTAGCCGCCAACACGCGGCGCGGCGTCAATCAGCGCCACAACCTCGCAGCCTGCCTGCAGCAGCTGATAGGAGACCACCAGTCCGACGTTGCCGGAGCCGACCATGAGAATTTTCTGACCCGGCTGCACGCCGTGCAGGTTCATCATGGTCTGCGCCGCACCGGCGCCGATGACGCCCGGCTTGGTCCAGCCGTCAAACAAAATCATATTTTCTGCCGCACCGGTCGCCACAATGATATTGTCGCCGGAATACTGCTCAATGTGATCGGCATAACGCACGGTCACGCGCTTTTCCGGGAAAATACCGAGCACGGTTGCGTTAAGACATACGGTGACGCCGACCTCTTCCGCCTCCTTCAGCAGCATCTGACCGATGCGGAAGCCGCGGATCTTTGCCTTGTGCTCCTTCGAGCCAAAGAACTTGTGAATCTGTTTGAACAGCTGTCCGCCCGGACGCGCGTTCTCGTCAAAGACAATGACATGCATACCCGCTTTTGCGCCTTCAATCGCGGCGGAAAGACCCGCTGGGCCCGCGCCAATGACAATCAATTCATACCGTTTCATTTACGCATCCTCCTTTGGCCCCACGCCATACTGTGTCTGCACCTTCATGCCCGCTCTGAGTGGCGTGATGCACGTGCGGATGTTCGGCACGCCATCGACTACCATGACGCAGTCGGTACAGCGTCCGATGGCGCAAAACACGCCGCGCGCCTCGCCGGTCTTTCTCGTGTGGCGGTGCTGCAAAATGCCCTGTGCGCGCAGCGCGGCGGCAATCGGCTCGCCCTCATATCCTGTCATTGTCTTGCCATCCAATGTAAATTCTACCAGAGGACCTTTGTCATAGGTGCCCAAAATCGGGTGTTCTTGGATACGCATGATCGTTCACTCCTAAACCGTAATATTTCTTAGAAAACAAAAAAAGAGGCTTACCGAGGAGATTTTCTCTCGGTAAGACCTCTTTGTCTTGACACGTCTATCTTACGACATTGTCCTTTTTCCGTCAATGCGCGGCATGGACAAAAGCTCTTGTCTATTTTTCGTCCATTTTGTCCATGTGCGTCAATCATTTCGGCTCGATTGTCAATAATGCGTCTATTCTGCGCCGACACCACGCCTCCGCATGGCACGCCGGGGAGATTTGCTCCCACAGAGAGTCCGCGTACTGGTAAAATCCGCTGATGACGGACATCTCCTCCGAATACATGCGGCGCATGTACTGCCCCGCATCCCACGCCGCCGCCATGCTGTCATCCTGCACGAGCATATTGCACGGCGGCGAGGTGTGCACCTCCAGCCGCGAAAACGGATAGATCGTCAGCGAATAATGCGGCGCGCGCAGATGCTCGCGCAAAAAGCGCAGCTGCTGCTTGAGCTGTTCGCGCGTCACGCGGATTTCCCGTCCGACAACGGCGGACAGATCATCGTCAACGATATATTCCTGCTCCAGTGCGTCCTCAATCGCGTCCAGATTGTACAGCTGGCGGCTCTCGCAGCGGGTGCGCGTCGCGGTGCTCTGCTGTCCTGCCGCCATGCACTCGGCATACTGCTCCCCGCTCACCTGATTGTCGCGCAGAATTTCATCCAGCAGCTCCGGCGGCATGTTGCGAAACGTCGGCAGCTGGTTAATCATATATAATAGGTGCGAGCTGCGCATCCGCTGGCCAATCTGCTGCAAAAACGGAATCAGCTGCCGCGTCTCCATGACCTCAATCATCGGGCGGCTGTCCGCTACCAGCGCGTCCGCCATGTCCTCATATAGCCGAACATATTCCGGGTCATAGGAAAATGTCGATACTATCTGGTCCGGGTGGGTCGATGTGCTGGACATGAGCAGAGCCGCCCTGCCGCGAATGAGCAGAATGTTCTGCCGCAGCGGCAGCGGCTTGGGATTGCGGTAAAAATACGTCCGCACATGGGGCTGCAAATAAATCGGCATCCACTGAAACATCAGTTCCCGCGGGCGATAGGTGTCCGTGAGCTGGTCGAGAATGACCATCGCGTGCTGCGGATTCTCCAGCGCGCTGCGGTTTTCCCGCACGCACGTCTCTACCAGATGGCGCGGGCATGTGCTCCAATCAATCGCGCCGAAATCCAGCATAATCATTTCCTGCGGTCCCGGCAGATCGCGCAGCAGGCGAAACATTGTGTTCTGCGCCTCCATCATCTTCTCTACGCCGATCAGAAGCTCCGTCGGCGCGGGGACGCCGTGCCGCTCCGGTATCGCCTGTACGTCCGGCTGCTCGGTCAGCGTCAGCCACAGCCGCAGCGCATCTATGCGCTGTTCGCGGCTGTCCAGCGGCAGCGACGGCTGCCATTCGCGCAGCATGTGCGTCAGCACGCCGGTCTTGCGCTCCACGTCGCTGTCCATCGCCCAGGCGGCCATGCGCTGCGCGTACACCGAATCATATCGTAAGATACGCTTGCCCTTTCTCCATTTGCTCATCGTCGAGGTGTCAATCCCAATGCGCTCGGACAGCTCCTTGCCGGATGTGCCCAGCGTCCGAATCAGCCAGCTGAGCCGTTCTCCTGTCATATTTTTCCCTTCTTTCTGTGTCATATTCTGTTCCCAGTATAAATCCGCCGCCCCTATTTGTCAATAATATGCCAATTCTTGTCATACAATTGGATTACGCTTTGCGTCTGCGCACAAAATTGACGAAAAATAGACATTTCATTTTTTACAACATGCAAAATGACAAACGCAGGCATCTCTGCTACAATAGAGGCAACTTAGAAAACAAAGCACGAACAACAAGGGTGTTGTGTACCGGACGGGTACGCAGCGCCTTTTTCTTTTTTTCTGGAAAGGATGGATTTACCATGAACGAACCAAAAGTAGATTTTCTGTATTTGAGCGAACCGGATATGATTCAGGCAGGCGTGCGCGACATGAAGGGCTGTGTCGATGCGATTGAAGAAATGTTCCGTCTGATGAAGGTCGGTGACTACCGCATGGGCGGTGCCAACGGCAACTCCCACGGCTGTATGGTCAGCTTCCCGGAGCACTCTCCGTTCCCGAACATGCCGACCGATGGCCCCGACCGCCGCTTTATGGCGATGCCTGCGTACCTTGGCGGTAAGTTTGATATGGCAGGCGTCAAGTGGTACGGCTCCAACGTCGGAAACCGCAAAAAGGGTCTGCCTCGTTCCATCCTGATGCTGACGCTCAATGACAAGGACACCGGCGCACCGGTTGCCTATATGTCCGCCAATATTTTGAGCGCGTATCGCACCGGCGCGGTGCCGGGCGTCGGCTTCAAGCACTTTGCCCGCGAGGACGCCAAGGTTGTCGGTATCATCGGCCCGGGCGTTATGAGCAAGACCGCCTTTGCCGCCGCAATGGCTGTCCGTCCGGGCATTGACACGCTGAAAATCAAGGGCTCTTCCCTAAAATCCCCATCGGCACAGAAATTTGCGGATTTTGTCCGCGAACGCTTTCCGCAGGTGACCAATATCTCGATTGTGGAAACCGAGGAGGAAGCCGTGCGCGATGCGGATATTGTAGAAATCGCAACCTCTTCCCCGACTGGTGATATTTCTACCTATCCGTACATTGCAGAGGAATGGATCAAGCCGGGCGCAATCATCGCCTGCCCTGCCGCCGCGCGCTTTGATGATGATTTTCTCATCAACCGCGCCCGCATCGTCACGGACAACATCAAGCTGTACGAGGCATGGGCGGAAGAAATGCCGTATCCGGCGTATGAAACCATTCCGATTCCGGCCGTTCACGCCATGGATCTCATTCACGACGGCAAGCTGACGCGCGGTGACATCGACGATCTGGGCGATGTGCTCGTCGGCAATATTCCGACACACCGCAAGAAGGATGAAATTATCATTTATTCCGTCGGCGGTATGCCGACCGAGGATGTCGCATGGGGCACGGTTGTCTACCGCAACGCGCTCAAAAAGGGCATCGGCACCAAGCTGAACCTGTGGGATCATCCGGCACTCGCCTGACCGAAAGGAGCATTGACTATGACTATTTCCCGCGTAGAAATCGTGACATCCATGTCTAAATTGGAGGATTTGCGCATCGAGCTGAGCAAGGTCGGCGTCACCGGCATGACCGTGCTGCAGGCGCTGGGCTGCGGCGTGCAGAAGGGTGCCATGGAGTTTGCCACCAAAGAGAATAAAATCATGGAGCTGCTGCCCAAGCAGATGATTATTTTGTATGTCCCAGCAGAAAAGGTTCCCAAAATTGAGGACGTCGTCAAGAAATGTCTGTACACCGGTCATATCGGAGACGGAAAGATTTTTGTCTCTGATGTCACTGATGTCATCCGTGTCCGCACTGGCGAAGACGGTGCGGACGCCCTCACCTGATTCTTGGAAGGAACGAATACATTATGGAGAAAAAATTAGGCCTGTTCAGCGTCGTCTCCACCGGTGTCGGCCTGATCGTTGCGACAACCTGCCTGATGTCGCTATGTCAGGGCGCTGCGTCCATCGGCGGCATGTTTATCGTCTCGATTGTGCTGGCGTGCGCGCTGAATATGATTACTGCCGCCTCGCTCGCGGAGCTGAATGCGCTCATGCCGAATTTGACCGGCGGTCTGGCGCAGTATACCCTCGCGGGTCTCGGCCCCTTTGTCACGCTGGTATCCATGGTCGGCGGATACATTGTCTGTAATGCCCTCATGGCTCCGTCCGAAGGTGCGATGTTTGGCCTCGCCATCAAGGAGCTGACCGGCGTGGGCATTCCGGCATCGGTCATCAGCGTGGCTCTGACCGCGATTTTAATTGTCATCAATTTATTTGGCGTCGATATGTTCGCCAAAATCCAGAACGTTGTCGCGTTTCTGCTCATCGGCTCGCTGCTGCTGCTCGGTGTCATCGGTGCGGTGGGTGCCGGTACCGGCGCGGAAGTCTCTCAGTCGTTTGCGCTGACCGACAACGTGATGGACGGCGTCAACATGGCAGCTGCAGCCTTCTGGCTGTTCATCGGCGTCGAGTTTATCATCCCGATTGCCAAATATGTGGACAATCCGCGCCGCAACATCCCGCTCGGCATGTTCCTCAGCCTCGGCATCATCTGTGTGATTCAGATCGTCATGGTGTTGGGTCTGTACCATTACACCGGCTGGTCGGCGCTCGCCGCATCGGACACGCCGCATATTCTATACGGCATCAGTCTGCTCGGCAATGTCGGCAAGGCATGGATCGGTCTTGTCACGGTGCTCGCCGCAATCAGCACGCAGAATTCCGTCATCAACAGCATCACAAAGATCTGCTATGGCATGGCAAAGATGAATATGCTTCCCTCTCTGTTTCAAAAAACCAATCGCCGTGGTGCGCCGTACATCGGCATTTTGATTTACGGCACGGTGATTTTGCTCATCGAAGCGACCGGACTGGCAAGCGCATCCTCGCTCTCGTTTATGATTCTGGTGGCATCGGTGTTCTGGATGGTCTCGTATATCATCTCACACATCAATCTGCTGGTGCTGCGCCGCCGTCTGCCCAAGGCGCCGCGCACGTTTAAGCTGCCATTTGGGCCGGTCATTCCGCTCATCGGCATCGCCGGTATGGTGTACATGGTGGTCAACATCTCTACCGATCCCGCACAGCGCGCCGCGATTTTGACCATTGACGCCGTTATTTTTGTGATTCTGGCAATTTATGCGGCACTGTGGTCAAAATTCAAGCTGCGTATGCCGCTGTTTCAGCCGCTGAGTCTGGAAAAAGTCATGGCGATGGAGCATCCCGCTTACTTCCAACTGCGGCAGGAGGCCGCCCGCAAGCAACGCGAACAGCGGGAAAAGGAACGGCAAGTACAAAGTCACTCGGTGTAAGAAAGAATATTCTAACAAAAATCCTCTGACCGTCCCATTAGGGCTCGGCCAGAGGATTTGTTTTTTTGATGGATTCTCGCGGCAGGCTTTACGACTGCGCGCTGCCATCTCCCTTTCCGACATTGTCTTCGTAATTGTACGATTCAATATTTTCCGTCACACAGTGATTAAAGAGAGAAGTAACATCCGGATAGCCCGGGTACTCATGCTCTTCGCCAATCGTGCTATCCCAAGTGTTTGTTGTTCGATACGACGAAGTATCTACACTGTATGTCCCATCTGCCAAAATCTTCACATCGCTAAAGCGGCAATACCAATATCCGCTGACGGATTTTCCATTGTCAACATAATCGGTTTTATACACCAAATAGATGGCATTGCCAGCATTGAAAGACCAGAAACTCTTGACCGCGTCCTCTTTTTCCGTCAAAAAGTAATTGCCGACATAGGTCATGCTGTCCAGTTTCTCATCTTCACCGGCGGATTTCGCAAACTCTGCCTTGAAGGTGTCCTCAGCCTGCTTTTTCATGTCATTCATGATGTCGTCCGGAATATCTGCCGCCGAGGTGACAAAGCCATCCAGACCGGAAACCGTATACTGTTTGGACACTTCCTTCGGAACCTTGCCATACTGTTTCGCGCAGTCCTCCGGCACCGTGACAGTGACGGTTACTTTGTCGCCATTTTTCAGATGTTCACTCGGTTTCGCCGTGTATTCCAGCGAGGAGAGGACGCAATCCGAGTTATCTAAACTGACTGTACCGGACGGCGCATACCCGTCAAAGCTCACCTTTAAGCCCTGAAAGGCGTCATATGTTTCCACATCCTGCAAGCCATCGACGGTTGCTTTGATGGCATCGTCTTTCAACTTGACGTGGTACTTTTCTTCAATCGTATGTACCGTGTCCTCATCCCAAGTAAAAACGACATTGTCTCCGTTAGAAAGATTTTCTTTTTTGTCCCAGGATCCATGCAGGTTTGCGACATCCATATAGGTGTCAATGCTGCTCGAGATCTCCGCATCGCTGTTGCCAGAGATGCCAAACGCGCCGAGGTTGTTGTCCACCATAGAATCACTCTGGATGCGGTAGTCAATCTCACCGTACCCGTTCACACCGGTAAATTCATAGGTGAGATAATCCTGTAAATCAATGGTTGTTCTCCCGCATCCGCTCAAGCCGATGGCCGCCGTAACGAGCAATCCTGCTCCCAGTCCAAATTTCCAATGTTTCATTTTTTGCTCCTTATATCTTTCATTTAATAGTCATTGTCATGGAAATGCACCGCATTTTTGCCGTCCTGACCGGCGGCCAAATACGCTGTGCCGTCCATATCCCAGAATGTTTCGCCCTGCTCCGTCGTCACGCTCTTTCCGTCAATCTCATACAGCAGATTGCCCTCCGCGTCCATGGAAAATGACGACGTGTGCTGTGCAACGAGTGCATCCTCTTGCAGCTGATACAGAACAGCCTTTCCCGCATCTTTATTGACTTTACTGAGCAGCTGATTTCCCCGCTCCTTGTAATAGATGTCTCCATTGGAGCCGAGCTGATCCTTTACCGGTATGACGAGTCCTTCTTTGCAGCGATAGAGCGTCACTTGTCCGCCAAACGAGGAATTTTCCGAAATAACCAGCTCCGGTACATCGTCGTCATCCAAATAGATGTACTCATAACAAGCCTCTGCGCCCAAAAAGCGATCTTCGCTTTGCAGGAACCGCTCATACGCCGCCATGGTGTCGGATTTTCCCAGCAGGTAGCTGAGCTGATCCGAGAATCCTTGTACCTGAGACGTTCCTGCGAGACCGATGTTTTGATAGCCGCTGGTGCTTCCATCTTCGTAATCTTCCTCGCTCACTTCGTCCCATGTATCGCAGTCAACGATAAACGAATGCGTCTCATCCAGCCAATTGTCATCGAGCGGCGTGACGGAAAGTTTATGCTCCGCCGGGTTGCAGTCAATTTTTACTCCGGCAGCCTCTTTTCCCATCTCCTCGTATGCCTGCTCATAGGTCTCATCGGTCACCGCTTCTTCATAGCACATAAATCCGTTGACCGCGCGTTTCTCATACACCGCTTTCGGCTGATTCTGTTTCAGCTGATAGATCGTCAAGTCGGTGTTGTCGTGTAAGAGAATCAGCTCCTGCGTTCCGTCTCCGTTGAGATCCTTCAGGTGTGCATATTGCAGAAACGTGCCGTCCTCCTGCAAGGTGTTCAGCAGCGTTCGATATTGCTCGACCTCCGGCGAATCGGTACTGCTTGTCGGCGTCGGGACCGTCGGAGATTCCTTCTGTTCCGGCGCGTCCGGATTCGAGGCGGTCTGTTCCTGCTCCTGTACAATGCCCGTTTGCGCCTGATGGTTCATGTACTGAATGCCCGCGACGGTTCCGCCGCCGCCCAGTATCAAAGCAGCGACAAGTCCGGCGGCGATTTTTCCTTTGACCGCACTGCCTGCCGTCGCGCCGGCTGTTTTTGCCGCCGAAGTCGTCGCGGCAGACCCAGCCTCCTGCGCGCTGGGCGTGGCATCGGAAGACGGGGTGTCTGCCGTCTGTACCGGTGCTGCCTGTATGCCGCATTGCTGTAAAATCCGGTTCCACAGCGTGTAATCCACAGGGATCTGCGCGTTGTCCAGATTGCGCAGCAACAAGATAAAGAATGGGAACGGAAGCAGACCGTACAGCTTGGTGCCTTGTTTCTCCAGTTCCAGCACTTTTTCTTTCATTTTCTCTCTGCCGAAATGTAACTGCGCCTTAATGGTGCCTTCGCGCACGCCGCAATGGCGCGCAATTTCCTCGATGGTCATGTGTTCATAATAGTACATCGTAATCGCCAGTCGCTGCCCGGCGGACAGGCTATCCAGAATTTCCCGCACCAGGCGCGTGGTCTCCTGCTGATCCATTTGGATCTGCGGCATGGTCGCTATATCCTGATTTTCCAGCTGTAACTCCGGCACGCCGTCTTCATCCACCGCATCAATCGAATCAAACAGATGCGGTTTGTATTTTCGCACAAAGTCTTTCGCAGCATTGTGTGCAATGGAATGGATCCATTCTGGAAACTTGCTGTCATCTATCAGCGTATCCAGCTTGGTAAAGGCTCTGATATAGGTTTCCTGCAAAATGTCCTTGATGGTATCCCTATCCGCGCCGGTTGCTTCTCGGATTGTCGCGTATACCTCGCCATAACAGAACACATATAGCGCTTCCAACGCCTCTTGATCCTGTTCTCTGGCTCTTTGCACCCATTCCGTCTGAAAGTTTTCTCTTCCCATTTACAAGCTCCCCGACTGCTGCAAAATGCGGATAAACAGCTCCGCATCCTCAATATCTTTTTTGGTCTGTACATAATTGATGCCAACGCTGACAATCGGAACAAAAATAAACGCAAAAATCGAGAGTATCAAAGCAATTAACCCGATGCACAAATCAAACGGAAAAACCGGAACGATAAACCATCCAACGACGGCAATGCGAAACGAATAGCGAATGGATTTCAAAATACCGCCTGCCATGATATACGAAACGAGAGAGCCACCCAAACAAATGAGCAGCATCGCATTTTCTACCGGGATCGGTAAATCTATCGAGACCACGTCAAAAGCCAACAGCAGGCAAAACACGCCGAAGATGGATGCAATAATAGCAACCTGTAATCCCAACTTGCTTCGTTTCATGGTTGCTGCATTCTTGTCGAGAAACTCCTGCGCCGCATCTCTGCCTTCAAATGTGGTCTCCTCAAACAGATGATTTTTCTTTTTTCTCTCATTTTTCTTTCTCGTTTCCCCTGCACGATCCCATGTCGCTTTCGCAGTATGCGCAGCGGATTTCGCCTTGTCTGCCAAATCCGCCTCCTGTACTTTTTGCGAAACATCCGACAGGGTGTTCTTGATCGTATGCGTCATGGTCTGCGCCTTTTCCTGTACAGCAGAGGGCACCTGTTTTTCTGTCTCTTCCGGTCGGTCTATCTTCTGGCTCTTTCCGCACAGCGGGCAAAATTTCGCGTCCTCACTGATGGCCTGCCCGCAATACATGCAGAATTTATGTCCTGTTCTCATCGTTTTTCCTCCTTTTTTGTGTTCCCACCGCGACAGATCGCTCCGTCGCGGCAGGATGCGTATGTCCTTGTTTCTGTTAACGAATGAAATCGTTATGTAACAACTGCTGCCATTGCGAGCGTAAGCATCGTCTTTTTCAGCTTCATAATGAAAGCCTCCTTCAATAAAAATAATATGTATGGTGAAATTTCTACTCGACAGGTCGCAGAAATCTTCCATCGTTTGCTTCTATATACTAGACGTAAAAAAAGCCTAAAAGGTTTATGTGCAGTTTGCACAAAGTTGTTGTTTTTTTTCTGGTGGAATTTAACAATAGTCTATTCCCAGCTCCCACATTTTCGCGCGGCGCAGCCGGTCTCCCTCGTGAAACAGGCATCCGCACCAATTGTCAGGGATGTCTTCAAAGCCATAAGCAAGCAATGTTTGCTTGTCCACCGCCACGCCATAAACAGGCGTCAGCTCGTCCAGCATGACACTCCAATACAGCTTTTGCTCGTGAAATCGCGCGATAACCGCTTGCTGCACCTGCTCCCACGTCGCATAAACCAGCGCATCAGCTGGAAACTTGCTCAGTCGCTTATCCTCCAGCCAATCATATCCCGACTGATAGATCAAAAGCAGATCTTCGCGCTGCAAAACAGCGTATCTCGTATTTCCTATTGCTCTGGGTCGTCCAATCATGAGTCATCGTCCTTTCTTTTGTGGCTTGCAAGTACAGCATACCAGATTTCAACACGCCAACATTTTTTGAGAAAAAATGGAGGGAAAATTTTTGGTGTGCGGGTTTCTCAAATGAAGTCCGGGTGTGACGCGCTGCGTGTATCACATAATTTGGATTATGTGGTACTTTTTTAACAGCCAGATAAAATAGAAATACATATGCATTTTTTGAAAAAATTGATAGATAGCAATCCCCTTATCCTGTCACTGTATTAGCAAAAACAAACTTTGAGTAAATCACCCAAAATGCATCCAAAAATACGAAAAAAGCTCCTTGCTTTACATAATATGCTGTGCTATCATGGTCGTATTGGAGCTATTTAAATATTTGTAATATATCTTTAACAGATACGCTGTGTGTCAAATTTCTCTTATGTCAGATCATTAACCACATAATCCAAATTATGCAGTTATCTATATTTGTCCTGCTTTGTTTTTCCCAGCACGCCCTCTGATTTTCTGTCTATCCGCCCGATGGAAAAAGCAGGCGATCCATCTCGTCTAAAAACTTTTGATTTTCTTTTTCTGTCGTCATGATATAAATTCGTGTTGTTTCGATGCTATTATGTCCCAATATGTCAGCTAGACGCGCAATATCCTTCGCCATAAAATAAAATGTTCTGGCAAATAATTTTCTTATATTGTGCGGAAACACTTTTTCTTTCGACACGTTCGCCGCCGCACATAATTTTTTCATCGCTGCCCAAATGTTGCTCCGATCCAGTGGCTTTCCGCTGCGCGTGCGGAAAATAATCCCTGTATCAATGTTGCGTTTCTCGCAATACTTTAATAGGTTTCTCCGCAACACCTTTGGAAGCAAAATTGTCCGAATTTTTCCTTTGCAGGAAATGGAAATCCTTCCCGTCCTTACACGCTCTACCGTAAAATACTGTAGTTCTGAAACACGAATGCCTGTCCATCCCATCGTTTTCAACAGCATTTGCAGCCGTGGCTTGCGCGCTGCCGCCTGTAATAATCTCTGAAACTCGGTTTTGGTCAGCTCCTTTTGTTCCGATTGATAGACTTGCCGCTGGATCCGCAAGCCCTTCACCACACAATCATTCCACCCCAAAAAGCGCAGCAGCCGATTCACACTGCACAGCATAGAGTTCACAGTTCTCGCCGCGTATTGTTGCGCGAGTATATGCTGTTTGTATGCAAGTATTTGCCGTTTCTCCACCTCTTGACCGGACACAAACGCATAAAACGCGCGGACATCGCGCATATATTTTTCTATCGTCGCCTTGCTCTTCTCCTCTAGAACAAGGCTTTTTTCAAATGCTTTTAGCTGCTGCTCTGTCAATAGCCGCATCATCACACGCCCTTTCTCTCAGATAACCCATCTATTATACAAGAGAAAGTTTCAAGTTTTTTTGAAAGAAAAAAACAAAACTTCCGTTAACGATTAACGGAAGTTAAAAAGAATGTTCGGTATTGCTTCACTCCGGTATGAGCTGCTTGTCAAATCCAGCGTCTACCAGTCTCCGATATGCTGCCCATACATCAGATGGAATCTCCTGCGGAATCTGAAATCCATTCCGCCCATAAAGGTTAATACGCTGCAAATCACCGACCAGAATATTGAGAAAATCCTCGACATGCAGTTGCTCCGATTGCTGATAATACCGGTAATATTCCTCATAGGTATTCTGTGGAGAGGTTACGCGAAAATCCAAGTCGCTCCATTGTTTCTTGAGCGTTGCATAGATTCTCCGTTCCTTAAACGGCTTATCTACAACCAGATAGTCGGAAAACGACAGCTGTTTTTGCTTTAGCAAAAGCTTCGTATGGCGGATATTTTCTCCGGTATTTGTCGATGCCGATTCGGTAAAGATTTTCTCCCGAGGAACGCCTCTTTTTACTGCCACTTCAGCAAATTCCATCGCTTCTGGCTTCCTCCAAATATTTTTTGTAATACGCCCTAAGCCACCAGTAAAAATAATGTATTTCCCATATCCGGCAAGATATAACTCGGCTGCTCGTTCGGCAACATGCAGATCATGACTGCCAAAACCAAGAATAGCATCTGCCTTTTTCAAGGGCTGATGGAGATGATGATACTCCCACAATACTTTTGCATCTGTATGAACGTCATACATACCATTTTCCTCCTAAACTTGCGAAACGGAAAACTCCAGCGGTTCCTGCGTGTGAACGGCTGGAGTTTTTTGACTGTAAGGGATTCCTCTGATGATCTTTCCACTACATCATAGGTTTTCTCAAACTCGCCCCGCGCGACAAAATTGAAATCGACATCGGTGATCTCGCTGTGTTCATCATATTCGGTGGAATAAAATACAATGATGCTGTCCTTCGGCGTGCGCTCTAGTGTCCCCCACAGCTCGGCGGAAAAATAATGCGCTTCATCCTGCTCATGAATGCACAGCTTCTTCTTGCTTTGATTATATCATATCTGATAAATCAGTGAAATTTTTTCTCGCCATGTGAATCGCGGACACGTCGTCCTCATGCGGCTCTGCCACCTCTCCCCGTTCCAATGCAGCGGCGATTTCGGCAATGCCTAACTTCCGTTAACGATTAACGAAAGTCCGCACTGGTAGGGCAGACGCGTTAACTCTCCACTTCCGTTAACAATTAACGAAAGTCCGTACCGGTAGGGCAAATGCGGAAACTTCCACTTCCGTTAACAATTAACGAAAGTCCGCACCGGTAGGGCAGAAGCGCGAATCTCCACTTCCGTTAACAATTAACGAAAGTCCGTGCCGGTAGTGAAGACGCGCGAACTCTCCACTTCCGTTAACAATTAACGAAAGTCCGCACCGGTAGGGCAGACGCGTTAACTCTCCACTTCCGTTAACAATTAACGAAAGTCCGTACCGAAAGGGAAGACGCGGGAACTTCCACTTCCGTTAACAATTAACGAAAGTCCGCACCGAAAGGGAAGACGCGGGAACTTCCACTTCCGTTAACAATTAACGAAAGTCCGCACCGGTAGGGCAGACACGCGAACCCTCACTTCCGTTAACAATTAACGAAAGTCCGTACCGGCAGGGCAGACGCGCGAACTCTCACTTCCGTTAACGATTAACGAAAGCAGGGCAGAAAAAACAGCAGCCTTTTATTGTGTCGCGTGCTGTCGAAAATTTTTTTTATTTAATTAAAAAAAATGCTTGCTTTTTTCAGAAATCCATTGTATAATACTCGAAGAAGATAAAAAGAAATAAGAAACGCGGAACACGCTGTGCAAGACTTTTGACGATTGTGTCTTGTATAGCGTGTTTTGCTTTGTCTCGAAACTTGTCGATACACTTCCGTTAATGATTAACGGAAGTAAAAGCGCAAGAACCCACACGAGAAGTATACCTAGTATACCTCGTGTGGGTTCTTGTTATATTCAGCAAAATCATTTTATGTTACACAGCCAAATGGGTATAGTATCCCCCTCAGAAATCGAATCCTTTCAGCTGTTGTCCTATGCTGCGCAGCAACGTTTCGTCATGCATATACGCATGATAAATATACGCCTGCGCCAAATACTTGGTCAGCGACGTCAGTTGTTCAAAGGTATCGTTCCACCAGTCTATCAGTTCTCCACGGCGCACGGCAGCGAGCAGCAGCTGCATCTCATCCATGGCTGTATACCGTTCTCCGGTCGGGAAATTTTTATGTACGCCAGCTCGATACAGCATGGCGAGAACATAATGCTTGCGATTTCGGATGTCTTTTCGCAGTCGTACCGTATCCAAAATCTTTTCGACATCCCAACGGGACAGCCTAAACAGGGCTTCCTTGCACGCTTCCGGCGTGACGGAAGCTCCGTCAATATAAATCGTCTTGTCGTCGCAGATCGCATCACAGATGGCATCTGTCACTTCTTCTGCCTCTTCCGGAGAGAAATCTTCACTGAGTGTATCCTCTTCAATCATATCCTTGACAACTTCTCTGCAAGCGTCTTTTTCCAGCTCTTTGCTCTGTGCAGCAGACAACTCGCCGTTCGGATTGGCGACAGACAGCAGGGTTACGCCCTTATTTAATTCTTCTTCCCGAATGCGGCGCGGTTTGCCGTCAGTATTCGCAATTGGCTCCTCAAAGACCACATATTCGCTGCGAATGCGCAAATTTCGCTTGCTTAACACGTCTACACGTACAACAAAGCCCTCTCGCATGAGCTCATCCATGCAGCGCTTGATGCAGCCGATAGATTCTTTGAACACATGAGACAGGCCTTTTAATGTCATCGTCCACCGGTCATTTTCCGAAACAGGCGTAAACGAGCTGTCGCGCTGACCAATCAAGTAGGTCATCAGCATTTTCGCCTTCATAGAAATCTTTTGCGAATGAATCAGGCTGTTCGGAACCTTGGTAAAACCGGTTTGATATTCTGTTCGATTGATAGTTAAATTGACTGCTACACCCATGATGGCACCTCCGTATCGTAATCTCTGCACAAAAAAAGTGCTGTTACTCTTCAACAACACTTCCATACAATCTTACAATACAAAAAGGATACATTTCTATCAGGGGGACATGATGTATACGATATGTCCTGTATGCTTTTGCAGACGCACTGATTGCGCAGAAGATAAAAAATAAGAAAATAAGAAAACAAGAAAAGAAAAAAAAGAATATTCAAATATAACTATGTATTGTCATTATAGCGGATGTCTGATAACTTGTCAAGATTTTTTTAGCTAGCTATGCTCTATCTCTTGTAAGTAATAATATTATATCTCTGAGTCTTATATCTAAATCATATTATATATGTATCTGGTTTCGTAATTTCGATTTCCGTAATATCCATTTTCGAAATTACGGAAATAGACACGACGAATGTCACCCTGTGACGAATGCTTTTGAATTTCATTGAAATCTTTTTGCATGTATTGCTTGACGGATAGATGACAAACAGCATATAATAGATGCATAAAGAGGTGATTTTTATGGCAGGCAATACAAAGCTGACGACCGTCCGCTGGCCGGTTGAATTATATAGCAAAATCGAACGGGAAGCCGAGAAAAAGGGCTTACCTGTTGCGAGCTACATTCGTATGATCGTGAAAGAGCGCATGGACGCGATAGAAGAAAAGGAAGTGGGAAGATGAGCTGTTCTGTCATTGCGTTTTCCAATCAGAAGGGCGGCGTGGGCAAATCGACGTCGGTTGTCGCAACGGCCGGATGCCTGCTGAGCCGCGGCTATTCGGTGCTGGTGATTGATACCGACCCGCAGGCCACTGCGTCTTCGTATATGGTTCCTGACTTTGAACAGCAGGAAGAGGGAAGAGAGGCTTCGCTGTATCATCTCATCATGGATGAGAATCTCAGTGTGCCGGACAGCATCGTACATACCACGTCCGGCGATTTGATTACCGCTTCCTTTTTGCTCTATGATATGGATCGGCTGGGCGTCGGCACGTCTGCCATCAAGGAGATTGTGGATGAGGTGCGCGCACAGTACGACTTTATTTTGATTGACACGCCGCCAAATCTCGGCTGGCTGCAAACGGCAGCTTTGGAAGCGACGGATTATATCGTCATTCCGACCAAGGCGACCGCGCAGAGCATCCGCGGCATCCCGACGTTTTTTGACACGGTGTACTATGTGCAGAACACCAATCCGGATCTGCGCATCTTGGGCTTCTTGATTACCATGTCCAGCAAGCGCGTGCGCGCCTGCAAGGCGATTGCCGGAGAATTGGAGACCATCGCCCAGCAGATGGGCTGTCAGGTGTTCCCGGAATGGATTCGCTTGGCAGAAGGATTGTTTGGTGAATCGGAAGCCATGCACACCAATGTATTCCAGATGCATCGCAAGAACAATGCGCTCAAGGATTATGAGGCCTTTGTCGATGCGCTTGTAAAGGCGGTGAAGTGACATGGCACGAGGCGGCAAACCGATTATTCCGACAGGCGGCACAGCCCAGCGCATTCAGGATCAGCGCAACCGTTCGACCCACTCGATTCCGCTGGACAAGCTGATTCCGTATCATCGAGAGAATGTGAACGGCAATCCGATTTTCCGTGATTACTCGCAGGACAAGCTGGAGCAGCTGGCGAACAGCCTGGAGCGGGACGGACAGGTAGAGAACATCATTGTGTTCCCGTCCGAACAGCAGCCGGGCATGTATGAGGTGTTGTCCGGCAAGCAGCGCACGCGCGCAGCACGGTTGGTACAGCAAAAACATCCCGAGCGCAGCACGTTAAATGCCACAATTTTGGATTTACAGGCTGTAAAGGCCAACACCTTTGCACTGGGCGATTTGACCTATGTTTTGACCAATGTACACCGCAGAGACCAATTATTGATCTCGGAATTGGGCATGGCGTTTGAGATGCAGTTCCAAGCGGAGAAGCATCAGGGAAAGACGGCAAAGGAAGGAAAGGACACACTCACACAGCTGGCAGAACAGAACCAGACCTCGCCGTCCTTTATCAAGTGTGCCCGACAGTTTATCCCGGCGATTGCCATTCCTGAAATTATCGCGCTGGCAGACAGCGGAAGTATCCCTGTGTCCGCGGCATCGCAGACGCTGACGCGCATGAACAAGGCGACCCAGCGCGGGTTGATAGAACTGCTCCGACAGGCGAGCGAGCCGGAAGAGCTGTCCAGCTATTGCAAGAAAAAGCTGACCACGGCCGCCCTGCGCGCCCTCAAAGAGACCTATGACACGCGCGTCGCGGCGGCGGAAGATCCGGAGAGCAACGTTTTGACGCGAGAGGACGTCGCGTTTCTGTTTGCAGATACGAAGCCAAAGACCGTGTTCAAAGCGCCGACCAAAAAGGCATTGCAGAAAGTCATTCCGGAACAGCTGTGGGGAGACCAGAAGGCCGCTTCAGAATATCTCGTCAAGGCGATGGAGGAACTGAAGCGGTATAAGGAAAAGTATGGGGAGCTGTGAGCTATCATTGCGAAAGTTCCTGCTGATACAAGAGAAAAAACGCGCATGTATGCAAGACAAAACCTCAGAGGCTGCAACCTCTGAGGTTTTGTTTGTGTGCTTGCTCATGATTTCAAAAATAGATGGTTTTATATCTGATACCGTTTCTGGATAAAGGCGAGCAGGTCGGCAAACGGCAGGTCACGCTTTCTGCGCAGCCACAGCCGGAAGATAGACAGGGCGCCCTGATAGCGAAATTCCACCAGATAGGGAAAGTACGGATCATCCGGGCGCAAATCAAAATCCGAATTGCCCTGCACGGCGAACTGCAATAGATTGTCGAGAAACCGCGGCGTGCTGTGCGGGCCGAGCATGGCATCCATATAGACCTTTTGCTGTTCGTACAGCTCCATTAGCTCGGAAATAAAATTGGAATCGGATGTGTGCACGGTTTTGCGATGGGTGGCGATGTACGTCAGCGTTTCCGTCTCAATTTCCAGTAAAATATCATCTAAATCCAGATAATACTGATAAAATGTACTTCGATTGTATCCGGCGATGCGGCATAATTCCGTGATGGCAATCTTGTTGATGGGTTGCTTCAGATACAATCGACAGAACGCCTCTTTGAGTGCTCGCTTGGTTTGTGCGCTGCGGGCAGAGGACTTTTTTTGTAATTCCGACATTTGCAGCCTCCTGTGTTGTGGTAATCTCTTTGGAATTCTTGTATTCTAATCATACAACATGATGTCGGAAAAGAAAAGGAGCATGATGATGGCAGACATTACCTGTGTATTTACATTAAATGGTCAGACTTGGAGCGGCGCACAGCTGGAGCGTTTGGAGTATGAGCGAAATTTGCATATTTTGCATCAGATGAAACGGCATGGCATTGCCATTTTAGACGGCGAAACCGAACTGGATGATGATGCGATTGATTATCTTTCCATGCAGGACGCATGGCGCATTTCGATTGACACGCGAAGCCGCTATTCCGGCAAGGAAATCGTCGAAAAATACGGAAAATCATTGGAAAAAGCCGATATTATGTGGAAACAGCTGGGTTTCGCACTGGATAAGCCGATGAAGGTTTCCGAATGCATCATGCAGGTGGAGGGCATGACAATGCAGGATTATTTGGGCGTGCTCAAGGAAATGCAGATGGATGAGCGCGTCGGACTTTCTGCTCATCCGGAGCATTTTATGGCGG
>CALERM010000102.1 GCA_937907715.1 uncultured Clostridia bacterium | reverse complement strand
GAAGATGGGGTCGCAGAAGCCCTTGAGGTAGCCGAGAAGACCATTGGTCTTGAGCTTGGTGAACGTGATGATCACGAACACGACAATGCCCCAGGCAAGCGTGGTCGAGACATCCGCCGTGGGCGGCCACAGACCGACCAGAGACGAAAGACTCGAGAAAATGGACATGGCGAAGATGGTGCTGACGAACGGCACATAGCGCATCCATGCCTCACCCATATTGTTGCGGACGAAGTTTTGCGCAGTGATGACGATCTTTTCCGCCACAGCCTGCCGCTTGGAGATGTTGCGGACCTTCAGATCGTGTGTGAGCCAGATGCAGACCAGCGTCAGAACCAGCATCACGCCCCAGCTGACAACCAGCGTTGCCGTAATGGGGATGCCGCCCAGGATGGGAATCTCAAAATAGATTGGCGCGCCCTGAATGTTGACATTCATTTACGAACGGTCTCCTTCCAAATCAGAATCTATATCCGCCGCTTCGGCGGGGGTCTCCTTTGGCTTGTCCGGCTTGTACAGCCCGAGCGCGCGCATCGCGTAGATGACGAGCTGCGGCATCAGAAGCGGAATGATCGCTGCAATGGGGTGGAAGCAGGGAGCGAAGACGCTCACCGCAATGCCCGCAAAGCAGAAGAACATGCGCAGACTGTACGACTGGCGGACATATTTTGAGGCGTATTCCTTCATGCCGACGGCTTTCTGAAGCGTGATGCCGAGCAGGAAGAAGTTTGCCACGGCAATGGCGGTTCCAAGCAGCGCGCCGAGTACGACGGTGTAGTCGAATTTATGCAGGATCGCAAACACCGCGCACATCAGCACGTCTCCGAGCAGAACGCCGATGGCAATGTGACCCGTCTCCTTCAGGACGGCTTTCTGAACTTTCATAGACATACCCCCTTCGTGGTCAGATGTGATCGCCGTAGCCGCGCGGGGGGTTGGGCGTATCGTTGTCTTTTCCTCTTTTTGCCGTCAGCTTCCGGTAAAGCTGCAAAGCCGTGCTCGCCGAGGTCAGAAGTCCCAGAATCAGTGCAAGAATTGTCACCCACACACCGAGACCATATTTTGTCTGCAGCCAGTGCGCCAGCCACAGCAGAACCACAGGCGGCGTGATCAGAGAAAAGCCGAGCTGACCGACCAGCGCGATGCCCCGGCAGAGCTTTTGCATGAATTGAACGTGGCGCATCGCAAGCCTCCCTGCCTGATTTTTAGATTTTGTCTGCCTGCCAAAAATTTTGGCGGAGCTGCCGGTTTTCCAAAGGCATTCTTCGCATATCGCACAAGAAATTTGCAAAAAATTAACACTTCTTGATTATACTAGCACAAGAAAATGGAATATGCAATATACTAAATCAGAGATGAAAATATCATTTTTGACATAACAGCAACAAGTATAACACAATTTTTTAGGTACGTCTAGTAAACATTTCCCAAAGGGTGTATAATAAAAAAGAAATAAAATAACGAAACGGACGAATACAAAAAAACCGCAGGAAAGACAAAGCACAAATTGCGGTTTGACCAATTTTCGGAGGAAAAAAACATGGAAAAAAATTTTTCCGGATACTGCCGCGTGCAGGACGGTCCGCGCCTTGTTTTTCTGGAGGAGGATGGCGGAGCATGGGAGGCAGACTGCAATTACGGCGGCTGCGCCTACGAATCGGAATGTCCCATTGGGCGCGAGATCACGCAGTTTTTGAAGCAGCAGGAGGAAAAGCAGCCGTAAAACCGCGAAGCCGCCCGCCGCAGACGGGTCTGCGGCGGGCGGCGTTCTTTCTGTTATTTGTGTTCCTTGTGGGCGCAGGGGTCGGGCGCAGCGGGACCGTCGTCGAGAAATTCGCTCACACGAATGTTGCGTGAGACCTTCATCGCCTCGACGTGCTTGTGAATCAGTTCCTTGACGACCAGCGGCTCTTTGACGTTGACCAGATCAACGTGGGGCGTGCTCTTGTCCGACGAGTGAATGACGATGGTGCCGACGCCGAAGATGCGCTGGAACAGACCCACGCGCACGGAAATATCTGACACGCGGTACAGCAGCGTCTCTTCAATCTTCATGCTCAGAAGCCCTGTCTGGACAAACAGACGGTCCTCGGACAGGTAATACTTCGTCATGCTGATGGGCATGCCCAGAATGCGCTTGCGGTCCTCCCAGATGGTGTCGATGCCGGTTTTCATGCGCAAGCCTCCCGTTTCTTTTTTATAGAGTATACCGCGTTTTGCCGCTGCGGTCAAGTGCGGAGTTCTGCGCGGCGCGCAGCGGGAGAGCTTGCAAATTATTTCGCAATGCCGAACGAAACGCGGTATATTTTGACGATGCCGCTTGACAAGCGGACAAGGCTGGTATACGTTATCTGTATTAAAAAATAATGAGGCAATGCATGAAACGACGATATGGTATGGAAATGAAATTTGCAATTCTGGCGCTGGGCTTCTGCCTGGTATTTTTCGCCTCGTTCTGGGTGGGGCGGTATGATGTTTCGCCGCTGCAGACGCTGCGGATTCTGCTGGACTGGGCGCTGCGGACCGTAAGCCGGGGAAGGCTCTGCCTGGCGCAGACCTGGCAGGCGCGCGAGCAGGCGGTGGTGATTCACGTCCGGCTTCCGCGCGTGACAGCGGCGGCGCTGGTCGGTGCGGCACTTTCCACGGCGGGCTGCTCGTATCAGGGCATGTTCCGCAACCCCATGGTCTCGCCGGACCTGCTCGGCGCATCGACGGGCGCGGGCTTCGGCGCGGCGCTGGGGCTTCTGTTCGGTCTCGGCTACGGAGCGATCACGGGGCTGTCGTTTGGCTTCGGACTTCTGGCGGTGCTGCTGGCGTATCTGATTTCCCGCATCAGCAAAATCCAGACGACGCTTGCCATGGTGCTCGCGGGCGTGATGATCAGCTCGCTGTTCACCTCCGGCACTTCTTTTATTAAACTGGTGGCGGACCCGAACGATCAGCTGCCCGCGATTACCTACTGGCTGATGGGCTCGCTGACATCCATCAAGGCGCGCGACGTGCAGTTTGCCGTGATTCCGATTCTTGTGGGGCTGATACCCTTATGGCTGCTGCGCTGGCGGGTGAATTTGCTGACTGTGAGCGAGGCAGAGGCGCGGAGTATGGGCGTTGACACGGCGCGGCTTCGCGTGGTGGTCGTCCTGTGCGCCACACTCATGACCGCCGGCAGCGTCGCCATCAGCGGCATGATCGGCTGGGTGGGGCTGGTGATTCCCCACTTCGGACGTATGATCTTCGGGCAGGACTACCGGCGGCTGCTTCCGGCGTCGAGTCTGCTCGGCGCAACATTTCTGATGGTGGTCGACAATCTGGCACGGACCATTACGACGAGCGAAATTCCGCTCGGCATTCTCACCTCGTTTGTCGGCGCGCCGGTTTTCCTATACCTTATTATGTCGGGAGGGGCGCAGCGTGGCGATTGAGGTCAAGAATTTACGGTTCTGCTACGGCGCGCGCCCTGTCATCGGAGATGTGTCCTTCGCGGCGGAAAAGGGCGATCTTCTTGCGGTGCTGGGACCGAACGGCGTGGGAAAAAGCACGCTCTTCCGGTGCCTGCTCGGGTTTCTGACGCCGGTCTCCGGCGAAATTCTGGCGGACGGCAAGCCGCTGTCCGGCTATTCCCGGCGGGAGCTGGCAAGGAAAATTGCCTACATTCCGCAGTCGCACACCCCGGCGTTTGACCACACGGTGCTGGACAGCGCCCTCATGGGCATGACGGCGCAGCTGGGCGTTTTTGAGCAGCCCGGAGCGCTTCAGCGAGAAAAGGCGATGCAGATGCTCCGCGTGCTGGGGCTGGAGAAACTGGCAGACCGTGGCTGCATGAAAATCAGCGGCGGCGAGCGGCAGCTGATGCTGCTGGCACGGGCGCTGGTGCAGGATGCGTCGATGCTCATCATGGACGAGCCGACGGCAAATCTCGACTACGGAAACAGCTGCCGCGTGATGGAGCGCGTGCAGCAGCTGGGGCGGCAAGGCTATACGATCATTTTTTCCACACACGACCCCAACCAGGCGTTTTCCTACGCGACCAAGGTGCTGGCGCTCAAGGACGGCGGCGTG
>CALERM010000101.1 GCA_937907715.1 uncultured Clostridia bacterium | reverse complement strand
AGAAAAAATCAAGTTTACAATACAGGAGGCACTATGAAAACCCGAACCATGATTCTCTGCGCGCTGTTTGCCGCGCTGACGGCAGTCGGCGCATTTTTCAAAATCCCGTTTGCCCTTGCCGCCATCTCGCTGCAATTTCTCTTTACGGCGATGGCGGGCGTGCTGCTCGGCGCGGGCTGCGGCGCGCTGTCGCAGGCAGTGTATGTGCTCATCGGGCTCGTCGGCGTGCCGATTTTTGCGCTCGGCGGCGGCTTTTCGTATATTTTCCAGCCGACGTTCGGCTTTCTGCTGGGGCTGATTCCGTGCGCGTTTGTGATCGGAAAGCTGGCAAGACGACCGCTCACCTTCTGGCGCACGGCGTTTGCGATGCTCGCGGGTCTCGCCATTTTATACGCCATCGGCGTTCCGTATATGGCGCTGATTGCAAACGGCTACCTCGGAAAAGGGCTGACCCTCTGGCAGGTGCTTCGCAGCGGCATGCTGATCTATCTGCCGGGAGACCTGCTGAAAATCACGGTAGGAAGCCTTCTGTGCGTCGCCGTGACGCGCCGGATGCCCGCGATGTTCGCTCTGCCGCAGAAGAAAGAGCAGGCTTGATTTCATGTTGCCATATTTTGCGGGAAAAGTCAATCCTGCACGAAGGGCGCGCCGCAAAATGCGGCGCGCCCTTTGCCTGTCCAAAAAGCTGGCGCTTTTCGGGCGGTAGCATTATGGGATGATTCTCGAGGGCTTCTGGTAGCGCTCCTGCTCGGAGAAGACGCAGCCGCAGTATTTCTGGATGTAGAAGCCAAGCTCGCGCGCTCTTGTCTGCCCGTCTCGGAACAGCGGGCGGAAGTCCTGATAGTAAAACTGCACGCCGTATGCCTCGCCCGCGCGGTAGGCGACGTCGCGCATCAGCTCATGCTGCTGATAGGGGCTGATGAACAGCGACGAGGTAAATGCATCGAAGCCGCCCTCCTTTGCCATGCGCGCCGCCTCAAAAAGCCGCATCTCATAGCACTTGACGCAGCGTCCGGCGATATCGTCCGCGACCGCCCGGACAAACGGGCGAAGCCCGTAATCGTCGCGCACCAGAAGCGGCAGATCGATGGTCTTCGCATACTCCTGTAAGCAGTTGCGGCGCGCGCGGTATTCGGTGAAGGGATGGATGTTCGGATTGTACCAGTAGCCGGTCAGATCAATACCGTCCGCGCGCAGCACGTCGATCGGCAGATTCGCGCACGGTGCGCAGCAGATGTGCATCAAAAGCTTCATACGTTCGCCCCCGTTCATCCGTTTATTATACCACGCGGCAGCGCGTGTGTACAGATTTTGTTCGGCATCGGCGAAATCTCAAAAACTTTTATGCGGCCGCAAAAACAGGATGGACAAAATCTGCCTTCTGGAGTATAATTTGTGCTAATATCAGCAAGAAGCTGTGCTTAATGCACAGAACCAAAAAAACCGGGCAGATACGGCGGCATGCAGCACCGTAAAAAACGAAGAAAGGATGATTTTCATGGCAGTCACAACCGAGAGCTACGCAGGAAAAATTCAGAGAAAGCTGCTGAAAAAGCAGAAGGTGATCGAGGCGGCATCCGGGCGGAAGAAGGCGGATCTGGTTCTGAAGAACGCGACGTTTGTCAACGTCTTTTCCAACGAGCTGATCACCTGCGACATCGCCTGCGCCAATGGGCTGATCGTAGGTCTGGGAGACTACGACGGCGTTGTGGAATACGACATGACGGGCAAGATTGTCTGCCCCGGCTTCATTGACGCGCACATCCATCTGGAGTCGAGCCTTGTCAGCCCGAAGGAGTTTGTCCGCGCGACGCTGCCGCACGGCACGACAACCGTCATTACCGATCCTCATGAAATCACCAACGTCATGGGTACCGACGGCATCGACTACATGTTCCAGGCGACCGAAGGACTGCCGATCGACGTACGGTTCATGCTTCCGTCCTGCGTTCCGGCGACGCCGATGGACGAGTCGGGCGCGAACCTGGACTACCGGGCGATTGACTCGTTCTACGACTATCCGAGAGTCCAGGGCTTGGCGGAAATGATGAACGCCTACGGCGTCATTCACAACGACAAGGAGGTCGTCTCCAAAATCGTCGCCGCGCAGGCGCACCACAAGAAAATCGACGGCCACGCGCCGGGTCTGACCGGCAAGGACCTGGATACCTACGTCGCTGCCGGCGTCTACTCCGACCATGAATGCTCGACGATGGAAGACGCGCTGGAAAAGCTCAAGCGCGGGCAGTTCATCATGATCCGCGAGGGCACGGCGGCGCGCAATCTCGAAGCGCTGGCAGGGTTACTTACCCCGCAGTACGCCGAGCGCTGCATGTTCTGCACCGACGACAAGCACCCGAACGATTTACTTGAGAAGGGGCACATCGACTATATCTGCCGCGAGGCGATCAACAGATACGGCGCCGACCCGATTCTGACCATCAAGGTCGCCTGCCATCACGCCGCGCGCTACTTCCTGCTCAATAACCGCGGCGCCATCGCCCCGGGCTATCTGGCAGATTTCGCGATCATCGACAATTTCAAGGAGTTTAACGTCGAAATGGTTTTCAAAAAGGGCGAGCTGTATTATAATGACGGTAAGCTCAAGGATTTCCCCGCCCCCGCAATCGAGGAATATCTCGACGAGCGGGCGCACGACACGTTCCATGTCCGCCATCTGACGAAGTCCGATTTTGAAGACGTGCGTCAGCGCGGCGTCATCGGCATGATTCCGGGCGAGATTGTCTCTACTGACAACGGCTACGCAGACCATGTAGACCTGCAGAAGGACATTCTGAAAATTGCCGTCGTCGAGCGCCACAAAAACACCGGGCATATCGGTCTGGGCTACATTCAGGGCTACGGGCTCAAGTCCGGCGCGGTCGCAACGTCCATCTCCCATGACTCGCATAACATCATCGTCGTCGGCACGAACGAGGCCGATATGGCGCTCGCGGCAAACTACATCGTCGAAAACCACGGCGGCATCGTCGTCGTAGACGGCGGAAAGGTGCTTGCCAGCGTCGTTCTGGAAATCGCGGGCATCATGTCCGACGAGCCGCTGACGAAAATGAACGAGGAGCTGGAAGCGGCGAAGGACGCGGCGTTCTCGCTCGGCGTCAGCCGCGGGATTGATCCCTTTATGACGCTCAGCTTCATGGCGCTGCCGGTCATTCCGACGCTCCGCATCACCACGCGCGGCGTCATCGACGTCAACACGCAGCAGTACATCTGAGAAAGAACATGCGAACATATCAGCATTGCGGGCAGGCGGAAACACCGTCTGCCTGCTTTTTGGATTGGAAAGGAAGAATCTTATGACGAAGCAGCAGCAAAATCTGATTGTGAATCTGCGCCGCCAGCTTCACCAATGCCCCGAAATTTCCGGGCAGGAGACGCAAACGAAGGCGCTTTTGCAGGAATTTCTGCGCGCGCATACGAGCTTGGAACTCCTCCCGTGCGGCGATGGCTTCTATGCGGCGCACCGGGAAAAAGCCCCGAAAAAGCCCGCGATTGCGCTGCGCACAGACTATGACGCGCTTGCCACGCCCGACGGCGGCGCGGCGCACCTCTGCGGGCACGACGGACATGCGGCGAGCCTTTGCGCCGTGGCGCTTGCGCTGGAAGGAAGGACGCTGCACCGGAACGTATTTCTGCTGTTTCAGCCCGCGGAAGAAACCGGAGCGGGCGCGGGACCCTGCTGCGAGCTGCTTGAAAAAGAGCAGGTGGGAGAGATTTACGGCGCGCACAATCTGCCGGGCTTTCCCGCAGGCGTGGTCTATACCAGACCCGGCACATTTGCCTGCGCGTCTCGCGGCGTGACGCTCCGGTTTTCCGGCGCGCCCACGCATGCGGCGTACCCCGAAAACGGGAAGAATCCGGCGCTTGCCGTCGGAAAGCTTCTGTGCGCGCTGCCGGAGCTGGCAAGCCCCGCGCATTTTACCGGCATGACGCTCTGCACAGTCATCGGCGCGGAGCTGGGCGAGAAAGCCTTCGGCGCGGCATGTGCGCAGGCGGAGGTGTGGCTGACGCTGCGCGCGGAGCATAACACGGATCTGGACGCGCTGCGGACTGCGGTGCTCGGCTGCGCGAAGGCGCTGGCGCAGGAGGCGGAGCTGGCATTTTCCTGTGAGGAGCAGGATGTTTTCCCGGCGACGGAAAATGACGAGGTCTGCGCGAAGAAGGTGCTTGCCCTCTGCCATGGCAGCACGCTGGAGGTCCCCATGCGCTGGAGTGAGGACTTCGGGCATTATCTGCTGCGCTGCCCCGGCGCGTTTTTCGGCATCGGCGCGGGCGAGCAGCAC
Organism: uncultured Clostridia bacterium; assembly: GCA_937907715.1. Taxonomy (GTDB): domain Bacteria; phylum Bacillota; class Clostridia; order Oscillospirales; family Oscillospiraceae; genus CAG-170. The sequence goes on along the minus strand of CALERM010000101.1, from coordinate 4,256 downwards.
GCCCCGCTGCACACGGCGGATTACGAATACCCCGACAGCCTGCTTGCTCCTACGGCAGCGGCGTTTGTTACCCTTTTGGAAAACGCATAAGAATACGCGCAGAAAAGCCCCGTCCTTTCGGACGGGGCTTCAGTCTGTCGAAAAACCTTCCGGGCCGATGATTTCGGAAAGGAAGATAGTGTGAAAGAAACCCATCAGGGGTGTCTTTCGCGTTCAATCAACCAGTTTTTCAAACTTTTCTGAAGTTTGAAAAACTGCCTCAGCGTGTCAAAAAGACTTTTTTGACACGCTGAAGCCCCGTCCTTTCGGACGGGGCTTTTTGATATGGAGGGGAAATTTACAGAACCTTTGCCAGAAAATCCTGCAGGCGGGGGCTCTTGGGGTGCGAGAAAATTTCGTCGGGCGTACCTTCTTCGATCAGCTTGCCGTCCGCCATGAAAAGCACGCGGTCGGCAACCTCGCGGGCAAAGCCCATCTCATGCGTGACGACGACCATCGTCATGCCCGAGTCTGCAAGCTCCTTCATGACCTCCAGTACCTCGCCGACCATCTCGGGGTCGAGCGCGCTCGTCGGCTCGTCGAAGAGCATGACCTCGGGCTGCATTGCCAGCGCGCGGACGATGGCGACACGCTGCTTCTGCCCGCCGGAGAGCTGGCTGGGATAGGCGTTCGTGCGGTCGGCAAGCCCGACGCGGCTAAGAAGCTCCATCGCCGTCTTTTCCGCTTCCTCTTTCGATTTGTGCAGCAGCTGCATCGGCGCGATGGTCATGTTTTTGAGAATCGTCATGTGCGGGAAGAGGTTAAAATGCTGGAACACCATGCCCATCTTCTGACGGTGGAGGTTGATGTTGCAGTTCTTGTCAGTGATATCCGCGCCGTCAAAGAGAATCTGCCCGCCGGTAGGAAGCTCGAGAAGGTTCAGACAGCGCAGGAAGGTCGACTTGCCGCTGCCGGAAGGACCGATCACGACCACGACCTCGCCTCTGTGAATCTGCGCCGACACGCCGTCTAATGCGCGGATTTTTCCGTCTGCCGACTGCTGCGCGCCCTTGAAGTGCTTTTGCAGCCCGGTTACTTGAATCAGAACGTCAGTGGTCACTGCTGCGCAGCCTCCTCTCTAATTTCCCGACCAGCCAGGTAAAGAACACGACCATCACAAGATAGATGAGCGCCACGACGATCAGCGGCATGAACGCAGAGAAGGTCCGACCCCTGATGATATCGCCGCCCTTTGTGAGGTCCGTCACGGCAACGTAGCCCGCAACAGACGTTTCCTTCAGCAGCACGATAAATTCATTCGCCAGCGCCGGCAGCACGTTCTTGAGCGCCTGCGGCACGATGATAAAGCGCATCGTCTGCACGTAGTCAAAGCCCAGCGACCGTCCGGCTTCCAGCTGCCCTTTGTCGATTGCCATGATGCCGCCACGAATGAGCTCTGCGACATACGCGCCGGAGTTGACGCCGAAGGCAAGCATTGCCACGCCAACGCCGTTTCTGGACGTTGCAAAGATGATGTAGAACATGATCATCAGCTGCACCACGACCGGCGTTCCGCGGATGACGGTCAGGTAAATCTTGCAGATCATGTCCGCGATGTGAAGAAGCGACTTTCCTGCGCCGGGGCGCATCCTGTCCGCGTTCTGGTCCCAGGTGGACCGGACAATGGCGACGAGCGTGCCGATGACAATGCCCAGCAGCACCGCCGCGAGTGTGATTTTCAGCGTGTTTCCCAAACCGGTCACAAGGTATTTCCACCGGTTGTCTTCTACGAAGTTGAGGATAAATTCTGCCTTGACCTTCGTGTACCAGTCGCCCAAGATCAGGACCTCCTTTCATGCAGGCAGGTGCGGAGGAAACCGCAGCTTCCTCCGCAGCGCCGGAACGTACTCTGATTAGTTTGCGGAAATGTACTTGTCAACGATGGTCTTTACGGTGCCGTCGGCAATCAGCTCCTCGAGCGCCTGGTTAAACGGCTCCGTCAGCTCGCTGCCCTTTGCAAAGGCTGCCGCGTAATCCTCAACGGCGTAGGCGGTGTCCAGAACCTTCAGACCATCGTTCGCTGCGACGAAGGACTTTGCCGGCTCGTTGTCGATGACGACACAATCTAACTTCCCGGAGACGAGCGCCGCCACAGCGTCTGCGCCCTTGTTGAAGCGCTGCACATGATCGTCGCCGAAATCATCCGAGCAGTAGATATCGCCCGTGGTGTCCTGCTGGACGCCGATCTGATAATCTGCGCCGTCGGCGTAGAGATCGTCGACCGTCGTAATCGGGGAGTCTTCCTTGACAATGATGGACTGGATGCCGGTTGCGTAGCTCGTCGAGAAGTCGACCGACTGCTTGCGCTCTTCGGTGACGGTGAGACCTGCCATCGTGAAGTCTGCCTTGCCGCTGGAGACAGCGCCGAGAATCGCGCCGAATTCGATGTCCATGATCTCTAACTTGTAGCCGAGCTTTTCGCAGATCGCGGTCGCGATGTCGACGTCGATGCCGGTGGGCTGCTCGTTCTCATAGAACTCATACGGCGGGAAGGCAACGTTCGTCGCCATCGTGAGCGTCTTCTCTTCGCCGGAGCTTTCGGTGGACGCGGTTTCGGTGGATACAGTTTCGGCAGAAGCGCTTGCACTGTCCTGCTTGGATGCGCAGGCGGCGAGGGAACATACCATCAGGATGCTGAGCAGCAAGGCAATCAACTTTTTCATTTTCTCTTCCTCCATAAAATTGTGGTTGCTTTTGATGTCATAATTATACGCTATTATTGCATAAATATCAAGTACCAATTCTATGGGAATTTGCACAAACCTCCGGAAAACATTCACACTGATTTGTATAATCCTGATAAAATACGTATATATGCATAAAATATGCAGCTTCACAGAACAACCTGCAAAGCTGCATGAAAGAAGAGAACTGTATAATATACGTCAGCTTTCTGCATACCGGGACAAGAACTGGCGCGTCCGTTCCTGTGTAGGATGCTCGATGACCTGATGCGACGCGCCCTGCTCGACAATCACACCGCCGTCCATGAAAATGACGCGGTCTGCGACGTCTCTGGCGAACGCCATCTCGTGCGTCACAATGATCATGGTCATTTTCTGCTCGGCGAGGGAGCGGATGACGCGCAGCACCTCGCCCGTGAGCTCGGGGTCGAGCGCGGAGGTCGGCTCGTCGAAGCAGAGAATGTCGGGCTTTAACGCCAGCGCGCGCGCAATCGCCACGCGCTGCTGCTGCCCGCCGGAAAGCTGGTGCGGATACAGGTTCATCTTTTCACGCAGACCCACGTCTGTGAGCAGCTTCTCGGCGTTCTGCCGGATTTGTTCATGGATTTCCTTCTTGTGCGTGCGGTAATCCGGCTGCTCCTTTGCCAGAAGCTCGCTGGCAAGCATGACGTTCTGCAGCGCCGTATACTGCGGGAACAGGTTGAAGTTCTGAAATACCAGACCGAAATGCAGCCGCTTGCGGCGGATTTCGCGCTCCTTTTGCGTCGCGGGGTCTGCCGCATCGAAAAGCGTTTCGCCGTTTACGAGGATTCTTCCCTCGTCGGGCGTCGTCAGGAAATTGAGGCAGCGCAGAAGCGTCGTCTTGCCGCTGCCGGACGAGCCGATGATCGCCACGGACTCGCCCTTTTCCAGCGAAAAGTCGATGCCGCGCAGCACGACGGTGTTTTTGTCAAACGATTTGCAGATGCCCTGCACTTCCAATACAGCCATGTTGCGCCTCCTTACGCCTTAAAATAGTCGAGCTTGCGCTCTGCCCAGCCGAGCAGCAGCGTGAGAATGCCGGAGAAAACCAGATAGTAAACGCCGGTGAAGAACAGCGGCCAGATCGCGCCGGAAATGCCCTGCGAGCCCTTCATGAACGCCTGTCCTGCCCAGATGACCTCCTGCAGGGCGATGATGCGCGAAAGCGACGTATCCTTGACGAGGGTAATGATTTCGTTGGACATCGGCGGGACAATCTTCTTGACCATCTGCAAAAGCGTGACCTGGAAGAAAATCTGGCTCTTCGTCATGCCGAGCACCTGCCCCGCCTCCTGCTGCCCCTTGGGGACACCCTGAATGCCGCCGCGGTAGATTTCGGAAAAATAGCAGGCGTAGTTAAACACAAACGCCACGCTCGAGGCAAGAAAGCGCCCCGCCTCGCCGCTGCCCCAGATGTTGTTCTTCCAGACCAGACCCGGGAAATAGTAAATGACCAGCAGCTGGAGCATCAAGGGCGTGCCGCGCACGACCCAGATCACAAGCCGCGTGATG
>CALERM010000100.1 GCA_937907715.1 uncultured Clostridia bacterium | reverse complement strand
ATCGATACAAAATGTGCCGGGGCCCCCGCGATGCTCCGGCGCAGGAAAGCGAGAGATGCCGATGTTTTCCAATCAGCCGCGAAAGCTCTACCGCCGCAGCCCGCTCATTGAGGTGATCTGCCAGCTGCGGTTTCCCGATATTCTGAAAATTGAGGCGCACGAGCCCGCCGATTTTCAGGACGCCATCCGGCAGGTCTATCCCCAGTACGCCAAGCGCATCGAACAGCTGCCGCCGCAGAACGCGGGCGGGAAGATGGTCGAGCAGGGAACGGTCAACAACTACCAGTTCATTTCCGCCGACGGCGGCTGGAAGGTCAGTCTGACAAAGGGCTTCATTGCCCTGTCCACCACGCGCTACACCCGCTGGGAAGAGTTTGCCAAGCGGCTGGACGTCGTGCTGGCAGCGTTCATCAAAATCTATCAGCCCGCGTACTTTACGCGCGTGGGGCTTCGGTACATGAACGCCGTCAACAAAGCTGCGCTGGGTCTTGCCGACACGCCGTGGCATGAGCTGATTGCGCCGGGCTATCTGGGTCTGATGGCAGACGAAGACGCGCGGCGGCAGGTGTTCATCAAGTGCGAGCAGCTCGTGACCGCTACGATGCCCGGCGGCGCGAAGGCAAATATCAAGTGCGGTCCCGGGCTTCTGCGCAAGGTCGACAACCGCACCCGCCAGGTCGACGAGCAGAAGGTCTTCATGCTGGACCTCGACGTGTTCTTTGACGGCAAAATGCCCCTCGGGCAGGTTGCGGGCGCGCTCAACATCGTCCACGACAACGCCGGAAGCCTCTTTTCCGGTGCGGCTTTGCCGCCGCTGCTGGACGCCATGGAGCCGGAAGAACTCTGATTTGTTTTCATAAGCGCAAAGCACCCCCGATTTTGAACATCGGGGGTGCTTTTTATTCGATGATTTCGATGCTGCCGCCGGTTTCCAGCGTCTTGTCCTTGAGCAGCAGCAGCTTTTCCGCAAACAGCTTGGAAAGCCCGCTCAGAATCGCCGCCGAAGCAATCAGCTCCGTCGTATCCTGCACGGCAAGCTCCGTGACCATATCAGGCTCCAGCATCGCCGCCGCCGAGAGCTTCACCTGATCGACAAAATACTGCGCGCAGAGCTTATGCCGCAGGACGTAGGCGGTATACGCACGCTTTACCTCGTCTTCCGGAAGATCTCCGGGCAGCAGCGTCTGCAGCATCGACAGACTGAGCGACTGCTTGAGCGTGCAGATCATCAGAAGATACGCGATGTGAATCCGGTAATACTTCTTTTTGCGCGGCTCGGGCAGCATTTTCGTGCGGACATAGTTGTTGATTGCCGCTGCCGTAATGGTCTGCGACTGCTTGAGCTCCGGCGGAAGATAGCTCAAATACTGCTTGAGCAGCTGCACCACCTGTTCCATGTACAGCCCGAAGTCCGGAATCTCTTCCCATGCCGGAAGCCGGTAGCGTTCGAGATATTTTTCCCACCGGCGGAGCTTGCCCGCGATGAGATCATTATCATAAGCCATAAAATGACACACACCTTTCGTCTGCATTATAGCAACTTCTTAACGAAATTGCAAGATAATCCGTCTATATATATTGGTTGACACAGTTATAAAAATGTGATAATCTTGTGAAAAGCATCAGATGCAAATTTCGACAGAAAGAAGCGATTGTTATGTTTCGCATCGTGACCGATACCTCCTCCAATCTCCCGACCGCATATCTGCAGGCGGAGAACATCACCGTCATTCCGTTTACCTTCCACACCGAATCCGGCGAGCAGTCGTGCATGGACACCGCCTCGTTCGACGCCAAGGCATTTTATACCGCGATGCGAAACGGCGAAAAGGTCACAACCTCGCAGATTCCGCCGCAGCGCTTTATTGACATTATCCGCCCCATGCTGGAAAACGGGGAAGACGTTCTGTTCGTCAGCATGTCCTCTGGCATCAGCGGCTCGTATGCGTCGAGCAAAATTGCCGCAAACCAGCTCGCCGAGGAATTTCCGGAGCGGAAGATTCTGACGGTCGACACATACTGCGCGTCTCTGGCAGAGGGCATTGTCGTCATGCGCGCGGTCGAGTGCCGCAGGGAAGGGCTTTCGATCGACGAGACCTATAAAATCCTGCGCGCTCTGCGCCACCGCATTGCCCAGATTTTCACCGTCGGGGACCTTCGCTATCTCAAGAGGACCGGGCGTCTTTCCAATCTCGAGGCTGCCGTCGGTACCGTTCTGCAGATCAAGCCGCTTTTGAAGGGCGACCCCGAGGGAAAAATCGTCTGCTTTGCGAAGGTCCGCGGCAGACAGCGTGCGATTGAGGAAATGGCGAAATGCTATGAAGCGCTGGTCGTCTCGCCCGAGACGCAGACCGTCTGCATCTCCCACGCTGACTGCGAAGCCGACGCGCAGATTCTTGCCTCGATGCTGCGCCGGAGCAAGCCGCCGAAGGATATCCTGATCGTCGACTACGAGCCGGTCACAGGCTCTCATGTGGGTCCTGGCGCGCTGGCGCTGTTTTTCATATCAAGCGACAACGTCCGGAACATCTGAATTTTGTCAATGCCGCGAAGGAGCGTTCCTTCGCGGTATTTTTTTCGCTTTGGGCTTGACATCGGCAGACGCGCGCTGTAAGTTATACAAGTATGAAAATTTCCAAACGAACTTTCCGGGGGAGGGAAACTATGGCTGGCGGAAAGCACCTGCTGGGCAAGCCCAAAGGCAAGCACATTTTCGGCACAGCAAAGGTCGGCGAAAAGGGGCAGATCGTCATTCCCAAGGAGGCACGGACGCTCTTTGGCGTGCAGCCGGGCGATACGCTTCTGATTCTGGGCGACGAGCAGACGGGCATCATCGTGACGAAGCCCGAGGTGATTGAAAATGCTGCGATGAAAATTTTTGAAGAGATGGAGCGGGAACCGAAATGAAAGAACTCGAACGGATGTATGAGACCCTCGGCGTGAGCCGGGCGGTCTATGAATACGGAGAAAAAATACTGGAAGACCTCAAGCCGCGCTTTGCGGCAATCGATCAGAACGCGGAATACAATCAGGCGAAGGTGCTGCACGCGATGCAGGAAAACCGCGTCGACGCGACCTGCTTTGCCGCCACGACCGGCTACGGCTACGACGATCTGGGGCGCGATAAACTGGAGAAGGTCTACGCCGCGACGTTTCACACCGAAGCCGCTTTGGTGCGCCCGCAGATCACCTGCGGCACGCATGCCCTGGCGGTCGCGCTGTCGGCAAACCTGCTGCCCGGCGACGAGCTGCTCAGCCCCGTGGGCGCACCGTATGACACGCTCGAGGAGGTCATCGGCATCCGCGAGTCCAAATGCTCGTTAAAAGAATACGGCGTGAGCTACCGGCAGGTTGATCTGCTGCCGGACGGGAGCTTTGACTACGACGGCATCCGCGCGGCAATCACGGAAAAAACGAAGCTCATCACCATCCAGCGCTCAAAGGGCTATGCGACAAGACCGTCGTTCTCCGTGCAGAAAATCGGCGAACTGATCGCGTTCTGCAAATCGGTCAAGCCGGGTGTGACCTGCATGGTCGATAACTGCTACGGCGAGTTCGTGGAGAGAATCGAGCCGTCCGATCTGGGCGCGGATATGATCGTCGGCAGCCTGATCAAAAACCCGGGCGGCGGGCTTGCTCCCATCGGCGGGTATATCTGCGGCACGGCGGCATGCGTCGAGCGCTGCGCATACCGGCTTTCCGCGCCCGGTCTCGGGCAGGAGGTCGGCGCGAATCTGGGGCTGCTGCCCAGTCTCTATCAGGGCTTCTTCCTTGCGCCAACGGTCGTCTCCGGCGCGCTCAAGGGCGCGATTTTTGCGGCGAACGTGTATGAAAAGCTGGGCTTCCGCGTGGTGCCGAACGGCGCAGAGTCGCGCCACGATATCATTCAGGCGGTCGAGCTCGGAAGCGCCGAGCGGATGCTGGCGTTCTGCAAGGGCATTCAGGCGGCGGCTCCGGTCGACAGCTATGTAACCCCGGTTCCCTGGGCAATGCCGGGGTATGATTCCGAGGTCGTGATGGCGGCGGGCGCGTTTGTGCAGGGCTCTTCGATCGAGCTGTCTGCCGACGGTCCCATCCGCCCGCCGTATGCGGTGTATTTCCAGGGCGGGCTGACGTGGTATCATGCAAAGCTCGGGATTCTGATGAGCCTGCA
>CALERM010000099.1 GCA_937907715.1 uncultured Clostridia bacterium | reverse complement strand
TGCCGAGCTCTGCTTCGACGACGACGCCGTGGTCATGCGCGTACTCGACGACCTTCTTGGTGATCTCGATGTTCTCGGCAAACGGCTTGGAGGAAGCGTCGATCATGACGGAGGTGAAGCCGCCGTCGATGCACGCTTTGCAGGTCTCAAAGTCAGGACCGTGGTCCAGATGCAGAACGATGGGAATCTCGGGGCACTCGATGACAGCCGCCTCGACGAGCTTGACGAGGTAGGTGTGGTTTGCATAGGCGCGCGCGCCCTTGGAAACCTGCAGAATCACGGGCGCATGCTCTTCCTTGCACGCCTCGGTGATACCCTGGACGATTTCCATGTTGTTGACGTTGAAAGCGCCGATGGCGTAGCCGCCGTCGTATGCCTTCTTGAACATTTCGGTAGAAGTTACCAATGCCATGATACATCTCTCCTTTATTATGATACAGAATAAAAATATTGTGTTAAGCTACAATTTCCAAAAAGAATTTTACCAAAACAACAGAATTTATGCAATAGATGAATTTACAATTTCCTGCTTTCGTGTTATATTCTTTTTGGTTAATTTGATTTGAAGGCTTAACTATCATTTTCAGGAGGATTGATTTTTATGTTGAAGGGTTCCTTGATTATCGGTCAGTCCGGCGGTCCGTCGCCGGTCATCAACTCCAGCGCCTACGGCGTCATCCGCACCGCGCTTGACTCCGATTGCATCACGAAGGTCTACGGCGCATACCACGGCATCAAGGGCGTTCTCGACGATCAGCTTCTGTGCATGGACGAAGAAGACCGCGCAGAGCTTGACCGCCTGCCCTATACGCCCTCTTCCGCGCTCGGCTCCTGCCGCTATAAGATCGCCGACCCCGACGTCGACGATACCGACTACAAGCGCATCCTCGAGATCTTCAAGAAGTATGACGTTCGCTACTTCTGCTACAACGGCGGCAACGACTCCATGGACACCTGCAACAAGATCTCCAAGTATATGAAGAAGGTCGGCTACGAGTGCCGCGTCATGGGCGTGCCCAAGACCATCGACAATGACCTCTTCGGCACCGACCACTGCCCGGGCTTTGCCTCGGCGGCAAAATATATCGCGACCTCCGTTATGGAAATTGCCCGCGACGCGCGCGTGTATAACGTCGGTCAGATCACCGTCATCGAGTGCATGGGTCGTCATGCCGGCTGGCTGACTGCCGCGGCGTCCCTTCCCAACATCAAAGAGCACTGCTGCGACTTTATCTACCTGCCCGAGGTCGACTTCGACATGGACAAGTTCATTGCCGACGTTTCCGCCTGCTACCAGAAAAACGGCAGCTGCATCGTCGCCGTCTCCGAGGGCATCCACTATGCCGACGGCAAGTTCGTCTCCGAGGCGAAGACCGCCTCGACTGACGGCTTCGGTCATGCCCAGCTGGGCGGCCTTGCTGCGCTGCTTGCCAACGTCCTGAAGGAAAAGACCGGCGCGAAGGTCCGCGGCATCGAGCTGAGCCTGCTGCAGCGCTGCGCCGCACACTGCGCGTCCCAGACCGACATTGACGAGGCGTTCCGCGCCGGCAAGACCGCGGTCGAAGAAATGCTCAAGGGCACAACCGACAAGATGGTCGGCTTCGTCTGCGACCGCACGAACGGCTACAAGTGCGAGATGAAGCTGTTTGACCTGTCCGACTGCGCAAACTTTGAAAAGAAGTTCCCGCGCGAGTGGATCAACGCCGAAGGCAACAACGTCACCGAAGACTTCGCAAAGTATGCCCTGCCGCTCATCCAGGGCGAGACGAAGCTCGAGAAGGAAGACGGTCTGCCCCGCTTTGCCAGACTCAAGAAGGTCTTTGCAAAGTAAGCCGTCAGATTTCTGCTTTTCGAAGCGGTCCGGATTTTCCGGACCGCTTTTTGCGTTTTTGCTTGATATTATGCGCAAACTGGTCTAAAATAAGGAAGCAGAAATTTCAAACGTCGGGAGGCGTGTTTATGGATTACGTCAAGGAAGCGGAGGCGCTCGGCTTTACGCAGGCGGCGCTGATGCCGGTGTCCGGGCTGGTGATCGTACCGGAATACCGCATGTTCTGCGAGGAAAACCTGTGCGGCAATTATAATGTCCTGCCCGCATGTCCGCCTGCCAGCGGCACGGTGGAGGAAATGACGGCGCGCGTCCGGCTGCATGAAACCGCACTCGTCCTCATGATCGAGCATACACCAAAAGACCCCATGGACAAGCAGGAGCAGAAAGCGGCGAAGCGGCACCAGAACGAGCTGACCGAGAAGCTTTTGACGCGCATGCACGAAGCCGGGACGACCGATACGCTCATGATGGGCGCGGGTCCCTGGAAGACGGCGTCGTGCATGTCGGCCTACTGCGTGAATGCGCAGAAGATGGCAGACTTTGTCGGCATGAAGTGCTGGGAAAATGACGGGAAAACCCGCTATTTCTCGCTCATTCTTTTTTAGGT
>CALERM010000098.1 GCA_937907715.1 uncultured Clostridia bacterium | reverse complement strand
GCGTGAAAAGGCTCGCTGTCCGGGTGCGTTGGGAGTTTTCAGATACACCCTAGACAAACGGCGAAACCTCCTGCGGCTTGTACTGCGCCCGCGCCTTTTCACAAAGCGCCTGCCAGATATCCACGGAAGCCTCCTCCGGTCAAAAAAACTCACACTGTTTCCTGCGCGCGGTTCCAGTAGCCCTGCCTGTAAAACAGCACTGACAGGAAGGTCGCAACCGTCCAGCCGACAGGCCAGGCGCACCAGATGCCAGCCGAACCGAGCGCCGTTTTTGACAGCACCACCGCCAGCGCCACGCGCAGAATCAGATCCGTAAACGTCGAAATCATAAACTTTCCCATCACGCCCGCGCCGCGCAGAATGCCGTCTGCCACCAGCTTTGCCGAGACGACAAAATAAAACGGCGCCAGAATCCGCAGATACAAAACCGCTGTCTGCGTCGCAGTCTCGGTCGGCGCGTCGATAAACACGTGAATGAGCGCGCCGCCGCCAAACACATACAAAAGCGCCATCGGAAGGCTCAGCGCCCAGACCAGCTTCAGCCCCGCACGGAAACCCTCTTTGATGCGAGACAGCTTTCCTGCGCCGATGTTCTGCGCGGTATAGTTGGAAATGCCGTTTCCGAGCGTGGTAAACGAGGTGATGACGAGGTTGTTGAGCTTCACGCCCGCGGAGTAGCCCGCGATGACACCGGAGCCGAACGTGTTGATCACGCCCTGCAAAATGATATTGCCGACGGAAATAAAGCTCTGCTGCAAAACGCTCGGAACGGCAATGCGCAAAATCCGCCGCAGCAGCCTTCCTGAAAAGACCGGTGCTTTCTCTGCGCCCTCCACCCGCGCCAGACGGCGGAACACCACCGCGACCGCCAGCACACAGCTGACGCACTGGCACAGAAACGTCGCCCACGCGACGCCCGCAACGCCCATTTGAAACGTTGTGACAAACAGAATGTCCACAAAAATATTGGAAAGCGACGAACACGCCAGGAACCAGAACGGCGTCTTCGAGTCGCCCAGTGCGGAAAAAATGCCCGTCGCCACATTATAAAAGAAGACGAACGGCAGCCCCAGCACATAGATTCTCAGATACAGCCGGGAATCTTCGAGAATATTTTCCGGCGTATGAATGAGATTCAGAAGCGGCGTACACAGTCCCAGACCGATTGCCATCAGCACCGCGCAGGTCGCGGCGCTCAGGATCATCGTCGTCGACACCGCCGTTTTCATGTCGCGGTATTCCTTCGCGCCGAACAGCTGCGCGACAATGACCGAGCAGCCGATGTTGCAGCCGAAGGCGAAGGCAATGAAGATCAAGGTGATCTCATAGCTGTTGCCGACTGCGGCGAGCGCCTCCTCGCCGATGAACTTTCCGGCGACAAAGCTGTCCGCCAGATTGTAAAGCTGCTGAAAAATGATGCTTCCGAACAGCGGCATGCAGTATTGCCACAGCACCCGCTCCGGCTTTCCGACCGTCAGATCCCGGTTCATGGTTGATCGCCTCTTCGCTCTTTTTGTCACATGCCCCAATGTTTTACCATTCAAACGGCATTGCGTCAACCCTTTTTTGCGTAAAACTCCATAAAAATGCGTTTTTCAGCCGTGCGCTTGCGCTCCACGCCAGGGTGCGGCTATTTTGTGCGCACAATGCAGCAAAGCTGCTCGCCGTCCAGATTCTCCTGCGTCAGCGTGTCAAAATCCATTTCCATGCCGGAACCTTCCTTCCTGTCAAGAGCAAATGGCGTATTCTTCCAACTGAAAATGTGCCCGGCGGCGAGAGATTTTTGCGCTGCGAAAGCCATTTTTCCGCAGGAATACTTTGTGTATTGCAAGGGAAAATGGTGCGGCGCAGCGTGAAAAGATCCGCCGTCCGGGTGCGTTGGCAGTTGGAAGAAGACGCCCCAACTCAATAGTCCACACGCATCAGGCTCAAGCCCTGCGGGGGCGCGGTATAGCCTGCGGTCGTCCGGTCGCGCGCATCGAGCGTATCCTTCACGCTTTCGACCGTCCGCTTTCCCTGTCCGACCTCCAGAAGCGTGCCGACCAGAATCCGCACCATGTTCTGCAAAAAGCCGGTGCCGTGGAAATTAAAGTAGATATAATCCTTTTTGCGCACGATTTCAATCGAGTCGACGATACGTACCGTCGATTTTTTCATCTGCGGGTTCGAGCAGAAGCTTTTAAAATCGTGCTCGCCCGTCAGAATCTCCGCCGCCTGCTGCATCGCCGCCACATCCGGCACGTAGTCGAGCGTCGTGACATATTTGCGGTTGAACACCGGCTTCGTCGCTCCCACGTAGCAGGTATACGTATAGAGCTTTCCCACCGCGCGGTACCGGGCATGGAACCGGTCGGCGGCAAGCTTCACCTCATCCACGCAGATATCGTCCGGCAGATACCGGTTCATATAGGCGCGGATTTCGTCCGGCTGCAATTCGGTTTCCAGATAGCAGTTTGCAACCATGGCTCTTGCATGCACGCCCGCGTCGGTTCTGCCCGCGCCAATGACGTTGACGTCTGCATTTACCATCCGGCTGAGAACAGCTTCCAGCTTGCCCTGAATGGTGTCCCGTCCCGGCTGGCGCTCCCAGCCGGAGTAGCGCGAGCCGTCGTAGGATATGGTCAGTTTGAAATTATTCATACGCTCTTCTCTTCGATGTTTTTTGTAAACCGGCACGCCGGATAATTCGAGCAGCCCCAGAATTTCTTCCCCTTGCGCGCGCCGGACTGCCCGGTGCGAAGGACCATATTTGCCCCGCATTTTTCGCACACCGGCACCCGGAAGCTTGCCGCCTTCTGCCGGTGTGCTTCTTTTGGCTCCGGCGTTTTCAAGACGTCTGCATAGCGAATCGCCGTGCAGGAGGCTCTGCGTGCAATCTCGATGGCAAGCATGTCGTAGAGCTTCGACAGCTCCTCTTCCTGCATCCCAGCTGCCAGCTTACGCCGCACATACACCTCCGGCGCGCAGCCGACCTTCTTTTTGAAGCTTTCCAAAAACCGCTCGCGGTCACTTTTTGCTTTTCGTTTCGGGTACATACGCCCACCTCCCGGTATTCTTTTTGTTCCATCCTTCGTTATCGGAACTGCATTTCCTCTCCCGCCGCGTCATAAAAGCCGGTGCTGCTCGCAGAAAACGACGGGTCCATAATATAGACATACGGCAGATCTTCCGGAGACAGCTCGACTCCAGTCTCCCGGTCGGAATTATTGTCCTTTGTGATAATCGCGCAGCACGCCGGATTGTTGACCAGGTATACCGCTTGGTAAGAGACAATATCGGATGCATAAACGCTCGGGGTTTCGATCTTCAGCAGCCGGTACCGCCTGTTATCCAGCCGGCGGCAGACTGCAGCTCTGTACTGTGTGTTCTCCGGCGTTTCGATCGTGAACCATAAAACCGTCTCGCTGAGATACGTGCCTTCTGCGGCAAAGGAAACGTCGCGGCTCTGCCAGTCCGCCGCCAGCTCCTGTCGGACAGCTTCGATCAGCGCCTCGCGGGGCTTTGCCAGAATCCAGTTCGGTACAATCCAATCCGCCGCAAGCAGCAGCGCCAGCAGCGCAAGACCGATTCGAACGAGCCATTTTTTCATAGACGTTTCTCCTTCTATTCTGAAAAGCCGGACGAACGTTTTTCTGTCTTATGATCAGTATACCATATTCCTTTCCGCTTCGCCACCTGCTGAGGGCTTAAAATAATTTTGCAAAAACGCTTGACAAAGCTGTGTCGCTGTGTTACTGTATTATTATCGTAATACAGTAACACAGGAGGTACGATATGCCCTGGGAATTTCAAGACCATCTGCCCATCTACGCCCAGCTCATGGACACGCTCAAGCGGCGCATCATCACCGGGCGCTATCTGCCCGGCGAAAAGCTCCCCTCGGTGCGCGAGCTTGCCGCCGAGGCGGGCATCAACCCCAACACCGTCCAGCGCGCGTTTTCTGAGCTCGAGCGCGAAGGACTGATCTACACCCAGCGTGCAACCGGAAAATACGTCACCGACAACGCGGACGAAATCAAAGCCGCGCGGCAGGCGCTGGCAAAGACGCAGGTCGCCGGGTTTCTTTCCAACATGCAGTCTCTCGGCTACAGCGTGGGCGACGTGATCGTTCTGCTGCAATCGTTCAATGAAAGTGAGGAGGAATCATCTCATGCCGATTCTGGAATGTAACAAACTGACCAAAACCTATGGCGGCGTCACGGCGCTCGACCATATCGATCTTGCCATCGACCCCGGCAGGATTGTGGGGCTGCTCGGTCCCAACGGCAGCGGCAAAACAACGCTCATCAAGCTCGCCGCCGGGCTTTTGCAGCCGACGCAGGGTCAGATTCTGATTGACGGAAAAAAGCCGTCGCCCGAAACGAACGCCGTTATGTCCTATCTCCCGGAGCGCATCGCGCTGAGCCAGTGGATGAAGGTCACGCAGGTGCTGGACTTCTTCTGCGATTTTTATCGGGACTTCGACCGCCAGGCAGCCGAGCAGATGCTCGCCCAGCTTCACATCGCGCCCAATCAGGTTCTGAAACAGCTGTCCAAGGGCACGAAGGAAAAGGTCCAGCTGATTCTCGCCATGAGCCGCAAAGCGAAGCTTTATCTGCTCGACGAGCCGATCGGCGGCGTGGACCCTGCCACGCGCGACTACATTCTGCACACCATTCTAACCAACTACAACCCCGACGCTGCCGTCGTGATCAGCACGCATCTCATCGGCGATGTCGAGCAGGTGCTCGATGAGGTCGTCTTTTTGAGCCGCGGGCAGATCGCGCTGCACGATTCGTGTGAAAACATCCGTGAGCAGCAGGGAAAATCTGTAGACCAACTCTTCCGGGAGGTATTCAAATGCTGGGAAAACTGATGAAATATGAGCTGCGCGCCACAAGCCGCACGATGCTGCCGCTGCTCTTGTTAACGCTTCTTTTGAGCGTCTTTACGCGCATGACAAGCGCCGTTGTCCAGAGCGGGCACTCGAAATTTATGACGGTCATTAACACGCTTCTGATTCTCGCCTTCATCCTCGCGCTCATCGGCACGGCGGTCTTCAGCGTCGTTCTCATGGTCGTGCGCTTCCGCAACAATCTCATGACCGACGAGGGCTATCTCATGTTTACTCTTCCCGTGAGCGTCCACCAGCTTCTGTGGTCGAAGCTTCTGGTGTCCATGCTCTGGTTCATCGCCGTGTTCTGTGTGGACGCACTGGCGTATGTACTTGCAATCTATGAAGATGGGATGTTTGCGGGTCTGCCGGAGTTTGTCCGCAATCTCTTTGCTTCCGTCAACCGGGAGTACCTGGTCAACGGCGCGCTCTACATCCTTGAGCTGCTCGGCGTGCTGCTGGTCGCGATGGTAGCCGCCTGCCTGATGTTCTACGCGCCCATTGCCATCGGCAACAGCTTCGCGACGCACAAGACGCTGCTGTCCGTCGTGTTCTACTTCATCATTCAGACCGTTTTGCAGATCGTCACACTCTTCGGCTTCTCCGCGTCCGTGCAGCTTGTCACGCCGCTGCTCACCCCCGCGATCTTAGACAGCACCATCAAGACGACGCATCTGCTCTTTACCAGCCTCCTCGTCTATGAGCTCGTCATCGGCGCCATTCTCTACGTCCTGACCTGGTTCATGCTGCGCAAGAAGCTCAATCTGCAATGACACACTGCGTGCGTCATTGCAGCCCAAAAAATTTGCAAGTCGGAGATTCCGACTTGCAAATTTTTATTTGAATGAACGTGAAAGGGGCTCCCAGACCGCCCCTTTCACACTTTCCCTGCCGGGAGTGCGCATCTGTTTTGCTTTACCAGTTTCGGCTGGTGCCTGCGTCCTGCACGCTCCAGCGGAAGCTACCCAGATCATAGCCGCGCGGCACATAAAAGCGCTTGACGCGCAGCGGATCGTCCGACGTATTATAGAGCATTCCGTTCATGAGAAGCCCATAATCATAATACCGTCCGGCAACCTCGATGGACAGCTCGCTCCACTTCCCCTCGGGGTAGCACACCGCGTAGGGCGCCTGACCGGTGAGGGCGGCAAGATAGTTCTGGCTCTGCTCCATCTCAAAAATCAGCGTCTGCTCGTCCATTGTACTTAAATTCCCGTGGGAATAGGTATGGCTCTGAATCGACACCAGTCCCGAGCGCGAGAGCTCGCGCACCTGCTCCGCCGTCATTTTGTGCGGCGTGCCGATTGCCTTGGGAATGACAAAAATCGTCGCCTTGGCATTGTATTTCTGCAGCAGCGGAAAAAGCTCGGTGTAGTTATCGTCATACCCGTCGTCGAACGTCAGAATGACGGGCTTTTCGAAGTCCTCCACATGAGAAAGATCCTCAAACCAGATCGTCTCATAGCCGTTTTCCTGCAAAAATATAAGCTCCTCCTCCATCGTTTTCGGGCTGACAAACAGATCCCGGTAGCCCCACAGATCGTCGCTCACCGCGTGATACATCAGAACCGGCACATTGACGTTTTCCGCAGGCGCATCCAGCGTCAGCTTTCTCGCAAAATACATCGTTCCGTCCTCAGCCTCGCCGGACACAAAGCCGAAGCATTCTGCCGCAAAGAGAGCTTCGACATACGCTGCGCCGTCCTGCAAAAAGGCATCTCCCGGCAACAGCTCGTCCCGGCGCGCAAGCGCAAACGTCTGCTCCTGTCCGTCTGCCCGGAACGTCACGCAGTCTTCCGTTACCTCGCAGGCAAGCTGCGCGCAGGCGGCAAAATCCTCCGCCTTCACATAGAGCGCACCCCCGTCCGTCAGTGTTGGCGTCCGGTCCCCGAACAGGACAATTTCCTCCCCTGCCGCAAATGGCTCCGGCTCGGGTTCCGGTTCAGGCTCCGCCGGCGCAGGCTCTTCCAGCAGCAAAACCGTTTCTTCCGCCGCCTGCTGCTCGGACGCCGCCTCCTGCACAGACACTTGCGCTTCCGGCTTCTGGCAGCCACAAAGCGTAAGTGCGCAGAAAAGCGCAAGTCCTGCCAAAAACGTCCGTTTTTTCATGTGCGTGCCTCCTTTCCCGTCTCTTTCTGCATTGCCAGCTGCTTCGAGGCGTACAGATACGCCTGCTGATAATCGCCCAGCTCCCGGCAGCAGACCTCCAGACCTTCATACAGCTCGCGCTCCAGCAGCCGCTCCAGCGGCAGCTCCTGCGCCTGATGGAAATACAGCGCCGCATTTTCATATTGCTCGCGCCGAACCGCGATTTTGCCGCGCAGAATCAGATACTCCGCCCGCTGCGCGTCCGGCAGCTCCGCAATCGACCAGATCTCGCGTTCTGCCGCCTGGATATGCTCCTGCTGCAGATGAAACCGTGCCATCGTAAAGTGATACCGCACCGCGCTCTGCCGTTCCAGATAAAACGACCGATAACGCTCTACCGCCTCGTCCGCCTGCTTTTCCTGAATCGCGCAGCGCGCCAGCACATCGAGTGCCTGCACCTGCACCTGCGCGCTTGCATACAGACTCCTCCGGTTCCAGTCGAGCGCCTGCTGCGCCAGCTCCTTCGCACCGGAAAAATCCTCTGCTGCCAGTCGCTGCTCGGCGCAGATTCCTGCCGCCTGCGAACAGAGCAGCAGCATCTCATCGTCCACCGGTGCGTCCTGCGCGAAAAGCGCCAGGCATCCGGCGTAATCTTCTGCCCGGAACAAGGTGCGCGCCCGGCGCATTTTTTCCAGCGCTGCGTCCGTCTGCTCGTCTGACAGCAGCCACCCCACGCTCACGTCCAGCACCCGCGCCAGATGCTCCAGCGTGCGCATGGAAGGCAACGCCTGATCGTTTTCAATCTGCGAGAGCATGTTTCTTGTCACGCAGCCGCCTGCCACCTGGCTCTGACTGAGCCCCTTGGAAAGCCGGGTCTGGCGAAGCTTCTGTCCCAGCGTCATGGAAACGCCCTCCTGTAAATGATATTTACAGTATCGTACCAGAAATTCCCGGAAAAAGCAAGAAAAATAGACTGCCATGGCGTACATAGCAGTCTTTTTATGTATGCGGTTATCCCTTGACCGTGCCGTCTGCGTTGAAGACCGGCAGCTTCTCAAGATAGACGATATCCTCGCGCTTCTGTGCGTCGCCCTCAGCAAGCACCGCCATCCGACCTGCGACCTCGCCGCCCGCCTGACGGACCAGCTCTTCGAGCGCATGCAGGCTCTCGCCGGTGGAAATCACATCGTCGACGATGAGGATTTTCTTGCCCTTCATCTTTGTCGCATCCGCGCCCGACAGATACAGGTCCTGATCGTGCTGCGTCGTAATGGAGCGCACCTGCACATGAATGGGGTCGGTCAGATAGACCTTCATGCCCTTGCGCGCGACAAAATATTCGCTTGCGCCGGACTGACGCGCCATCTCGTGAATCAGCGGAATGCTCTTTGCCTCTGCCGTGAGCAGGTAGTCATACTCCTTCGGCGCGCGCGCCAGCAGCTCTCTGGCGCAGGCAACGGTAATCTCCGCATCACCGAACATGATAAATGCGCCGATGTAGAAATCATCCGCCACCTTGCAAAGCGGCAGCTCGCGTTGGACGCCCGCGATGGTCATCGGATATGTCATGCGTATCTCTCCTCGCACTTTATTTTGTCTTACTGATTATTATATCTGCCGGAAACCGGAAAGTCAATTGCTTTCCGTCATGGCGAACACAACGGTTCGCGTCCGGCGGACAAAATTCGTCTGCTTTTTGCTGTTTTCGGACAGCCGTCCCGCCATACCGAACAAACATCAAAAAATCGTCAGGTAGCAAAAAAGTTTGTTAGTTTTCTTGTGGATTTCGTCCCACTCCCCCGCCTTGCCTTTTGTCGACTTCTTTCCTATAATGAAGACAGAACTGGCGAGGGCGCGGGGTCCTCGCCGCGTGAAAGAAAGGAAGGATTTTTTCCCCATGAGCAACTACTTCAAAGTGAAGGAACACGGCTCGACCGTGCGCACCGAAATCATGGCAGGTGTGACCACCTTCATGGCAATGGCGTACATTCTGATGGTCAACGCCGGCATGTTCGCAAGCCTCGGTACCGTGAGCTACGGCGCGGTCTACATCGCAACCGCCATCTCCGCCGTCATTGGCACCGTTCTGATCGGTCTGCTGGCAAACCTGCCGCTGGCACAGGCATCCGGCATGGGTCTGAACGCATTTTTTGTGTACACCGTCTGCTTCGCCTTCGGTCTGAGCTATGCGAACGGTCTGGTGCTCGTTCTCGTCGACGGCATCGTGTTCATTCTGCTGACCGTCACAGGTCTTCGCAAGATGATTTTTGACGCCATCCCGGCAGCCGTCAAGACGGCAATCTCCGCCGGTATCGGTCTTTTCATCGCGTTCATCGGTCTACAGAACGCAGGCATCGTCGTCGCTGACAGTGCGACGCTCGTCAACCTCGCTTCCTTCAATGTCTTCTCCGGCTCGGCGACCTGGGCAACCATCTTCCCGATGCTGCTGACGATCGTTGCCGTCTTTGCCATCGGCGCCATGTCCAAGAAGAAGGTCAAGGGCGCGGTTCTCTGGGGCATGCTCGGCGGCGCGGTTGCGTACTACGCGATCGGTCTGATCACCGTTCCCGATTTCTACAACACTGCCGTGGCTCCCAACCTGACCTCCGATTTCTTCGGCGCATTCAAGGAGTTCGGCGCGCAGGCATTCGGCAAGGTCTTCACCGAGGGCTTCGACTTCTCCGCTTACATTGCCGAGCACGGCATGAGCAACTTTATCGTCATGTTCCTGACCACGATGCTTGCCTTCTGCATGGTCGACATGTTCGACACCCTGGGCACGCTCTATGGTGCCTGCGCCGCTGGCAACATGCTCACCGAGGACGGCAACGTTCCCAACATGGACAAGGCAATGCTTGCCGACGCCGTTGCCACCTGCTGCGGTTCCATCTGCGGCACGTCCACTGTCACCACATTCGTTGAATCCTCCGCCGGTGTGGCCGAGGGCGGACGCACGGGTCTTGCCTCGATGGCAACCGCTGCGCTGTTCTTCATCGCGATGTTCCTCGCGCCCGTGGCGCAGCTCATTCCGACCTACGCCTGCGCCGCAGCGCTCATTTATGTCGGCGTTCTGATGATGGCAAACGTCCGCTCGATCGACTGGGACGACCCTGCATGCGCTGTTCCCGGCTTTTTGACCGTTGCGTTCATGCCGCTGACCTACAACATCTCCTACGGCATCGCGTTCGGTCTCATTTCCTACGTCTTCATCAAGATCTTCACCGGCAAAATCAAGGAAGTCAACGCAGGCACCTGGGTCATCACGATCCTCTTCGCCCTGATGTTCTTCCTGACACGGTAATCAGAAAAGCTGCAAAATGGGAAGGCTTACTGCCTTCCCTTTTTTATTTTGCTATTGCCGGGTAACGCAGCACAAATTCCTCCAGGACGCACAGTCCATGCTCGTCAAACGGTTTTTTCGGCTGCCTCGTAGTCGGGCGCAAACGCTTCGCGGTGCACCTTCTGCCAATACGCCAGCGACCGGTCGCCCTCGCCCTCCCGAAACGCATGCTCGCCCGAAACCTCGTCGAACGGCACAAGCGTCACCTTCGTATCGCAGATAACTCCCGCCGCCTCGCCGTTGTCGAGCAGAATCACACTGTATTCTCCGACCTTTGGCAGCGGCTCATTTTCCGGCTCGAACGCAACCAGCGCGCTCGCCGTTGCCGTCTTTGTTCCGGCAAGCACCAAAAATGCAAGCTCGTCGCCGACTGCGCCGCCACCGCAAAACGCCCATGCGCTATAAGGCGTCTGTTCCGGCACGCCGCTGCTTTCACAATACGCCTGCCACATCTGTTCTGCTGTCATTGTCTTCTCCTTATGTGTTCAGAAGCAGCTCCTCGTCGATGCAGAGCCTCCCGTTCTTCTCAATCAGCCCCAGCTTGCAGCGCTTCGCGATTTCAAAGAGCTTCTCGCCGTTCACGCCCGTGAGGTTATCGACCTTGTCGAGCAGCTTCTGCGCCTCGGGATGGAAGCTGGAAAGTGTGATGAAAATGCCGCGCGAGCCGTTTTCCGCGCACACTGCGCCGTAAAATTCGCGCACATCCTTCGCCGTCATGACCGCATGGCGGTTTTTCATCTGCATGAGAATCGTCTCGCGGTAGCCGAGGTCGTCCGTCGTGTGAATCACGCCGTCAATGCCGCCGTCGTCGGAGCCGCCGGTAACGGAGCCCTCGTCGACTGTTTTTCCCTCTGAGAGATAATATTCCCGCAGCAGGCGCACGCAGTAGCTCTCGAACCACTCCCCGCCTTTGGTATGGACCGCCTCGAGAAAGCAGCGCTTGAGATCGCCGCCTTCTGCCGCCTGCCGGAGCCAGCCGCCCAATTCCGTCGCCGGATAGTCTCCCGGCGTCCCCAACCGGTAGCCGCGCGAGGTCCGCACGACGCCGCGCTCCTTCTCCATCTCGACAAGGCATCTTCCCATCACGCTTCTGAGCGCGTTGTCGTCCTGTCTGCCGGGGGTTTTGTCAGTGCCGAAGTACTGCTCCGCCAGCCGGTACAGCTCCTGCTTGCCGATGATGCGCCGCTGCGCGATCGTCTGTGTGATGAATGCACGGATTGCCGCGGGGGCAAACTCGATATCCTGCGCGCATTCCAGATGCAGAAAGCCAGCTTCGTCCTCGCGGATGGACCCTGCGTGAATGAGCCCGGTCAGCACCATGCCGAGCCTGCTTTTCATCATCGTCAACGGCGCCCCGGGTGTCAGATCCGCATTGCTCCCGGCTTCCATGCCGAGCGCGGCAATCCCAGCTTCAATGAGCTGCTTGCGCCGCAGCTTCCCGGCTCCGGACAGCTCCCGCAGCAAAAGCTCCTGTAATTGTTCGTCGGTCCGTTTCATCGCGCCCAACCCTTTCCGTTCGTTTTTACTATCATACGCCAATTTCGCAGGAATTGCAACGAAATCTGCCTCAATTTGCCCAGATCTGCGAACAGCCACGGCAGCTTACACTGCCGTGGCTGTTCTTTGTATCCCGTTGCAAAACAATCAGGTGGGGGAATGAAGGAATCTCTGATTAAGCCGGCGGCTGTGGACGGCGAAAGATTTTTCGTCAAGATAAGATTTGAAAAGCGAGGGATTGGCGGAAAAGATCCGTCGTCCGCAGTCAGGGGATTTATTCAGAGGTTTCTTAACATGCTTTTGCAGCCGCAGCCGCTACCAGCTCGCGGATAGCGCCCGTCGGGCACGCCTGCGCGCAGGCGCCGCAGCCGATGCACTTGTCATAGTCGACCGAAGCGAGGTTGCCGTCGACATGCACCGCGTCATGCTCGCACGTCTTCACGCACTTCATGCAGCCGATGCAGCCCGCGCTGCAAGCCTTGCGGGTCACAGCGCCCTTGTCGTGGTTCGAGCAGAGGACCGCCGTCTTTGCGCGGCTCGGAACGATGGCAATCACCTGCTGCGGGCAGGTCTTTGCGCAAAGACCGCAGCCAACGCAGGCAGACGGGTCAATCGCTGCAATGCCGTTGTTCCAGAAAATCGCGTCATGCGGACAGACCTTTGCACAGTCGCCAAAGCCGAGGCAGCCATAGGTGCATGTGCCGCTGCCGCCGAAAAACAGCTTTGCCGCCTGACACGAGGCGATGCCGCGGTAGTCTTCCTTGGGGGAAGTATGCTCACAGTCGCCGCCGCAGCGGACGATTGCAACCTTTGGCTCTACCGCTTCTGCCTCCACGCCGAGGACCTCGGCGAGCTTTCTTGCCGCCTCCGCGCCGCCGGGGACACAGAGATTGGTCTTTGTGCCGGGGGTAAGCAGCGCCTTTGCATAGCCGTCGCAGCCGGTATAGCCGCAAGCGCCGCAGTTTGCGCCGGGCAGACACGCGCGGATTGCCGGGAAGCGCTCGTCTTCCTTGACCGCCATCACGTGGGAGGCAACTGCCAGACCTACGCCGCAGATCAGGCCGATTATCGTAACAGCCAAAATGGGAATCAGAATTTCATTCATTGCATTTCCCTCCTTAACCGCCGAACAGCCGGTCCAGAACGCCCGAGAAGCCGAAGAACGACAGCGAGACGATCGAAGCCGAAACCAGCGTAATGGGCAGACCCTCGAAGCTCTTGGGCGGCTCCGCATCCTCCACGCGCGAGCGCACGCCGGAGAAGATGACCATTGCCAGGAAGAAGCCGAGACCGCAGCCCAGCGCCGTCAGCAGCGAGTCAACGTAATTCAGACCGTCCGAGATGTTGTTCATCGTCACGCCCAGCACGCCGCAGTTCGTCGTAATCAGCGGCAGATACACGCCGAGGGACTTATGAAGCGCAGGAATGTAGCGCTTGAGGACAATTTCAACCAGCTGCACGAGCGCTGCGATGACCAGAATGAAAACCACCGTCTCCATGTAGGTGAAGTCTACCTTGCCTGCCAGCAGCAAATGGTAGATCGGCCACGTAACCGCGGTTGCCAGAACCTCGACGAAGATAACGGCAATAGACATGCCGGTCGCCTGATCGAGCTTTTTGGAAACACCGAGGAACGGGCAGATGCCGAGGAACTTGACGAGCACGTAGTTGTTGGTAATCGCCGCCGTCAGAATTACAAAAAGTACCGTTTTCATTCAGCACTTGCCTCCTTCCCGCTGCAGGAGCCTGCCTTGCCGCAGCCCGGGCATGCCGCGCAGCCGAATTCCTTCTTGGTAATTGCCTTGCCCTTGGTGATCTTGTTGACCAGCGCGATCATGCAGCCGAACACGAAGAAGCCGCCGGGCGCCATGGTAAGAATGCCGATGGGGTTGTCGTTAAACCAGGGAATGGGCATGCCGCAGAAGGTGCCGGCGCCCAGAATTTCGCGGATGGTCGCCATCGCGCACAGCGCCAGCGTAAAGCCGAGACCCATGCCGAGCCCGTCGATCGCGGAATCAATCACACCGTGCTTGTTGGCGTACATTTCGGCTCTGCCGAGGATGATGCAGTTGACGACGATCAGCGCCAGATACACGCCCAGAGACTGGTACAGCTCATAGGTATATGCTTCCATGACCAGCTCAACGATGGTCACGAAGCCGGCGATGACCGTGATGTAGCACGGAATGCGGACCGTGTCCGGAATGATTTTCCGCAGCGCGGAAATTGCCATATTGGAAAGAATCAGAACCACCGTCGCCGCAATGCCCATGCCGAACGCCGCCGTGACGGATGTGGAAATTGCCAGCGTCGGGCAGGTGCCGAGCACCAGAACCAGAACCGGGTTTTCCTTGATGAGGCCCTTGAGAAGATTTTGAAGCTTCGTCATTATGCCGCCTCCTTCATTGCTTCATAGGCTTCAAACGCCGCTTTGACGCAGCTCTCGTAAGCCGTCGATGTAATCGTTGCGCCGGAGATGGCGTTCACGCCGGAAAGCGAGCTGTCCTTTCCTTCATACTGGCTCGTATAGCTCTCGTTTGCCGTCTGACCGCCGAGCGTCTTGGTCTCGCCGGAGACGTCGAGCGTCTTGCAGCGCAGAATCGTTCCCTCCGGGGAAATGGCGACCATGACCTGAATCGTGCCGCCGAAGCCTTTGCCGGAGGCTGTGATGACATAGCCCGCGACGCTGCCGTCGGACGTTTTTCCGACATAGGCGCTCAGCACGTTTTCCGGAAGCCCCTGCGTGATCTGTTCAAAATCGCTTGCCTCGGGAATCAGCTCCTGCCGCGCGGCAGTTTCTCTTGCCTCGGCGTTTGCCTTGGACACGGGAGCTGTGAACGAGTTGACAACGGCGAGCGCACCGGAGATCACGATACAGATCACAACCAGCACGACGACCGCTTTGATGATACCCTGTTTTTCACTCATGCCGCTACACCTCCAAACGGTTTCGTCTCCGTCCAACGGGACAGATAAGGCGTGAGGATGTTCATGAAGAGGATGGCGAAGGAAACGCCCTCGGCGTATGCGCCGTAGAAGCGGATCAGCACCGTCAGAAGACCCGCGCCGATGCCGAAAAGAACTCTGCCCCAGTCGGTCGACGGCGTCGTGGAGTAATCCGTCGCCATAAAGATTGCGCCCAGCATCAGACCGCCCGAGAGAATCTGTCCCACGGCGTCCTGTCCGAGAATCAGACTCATGACAAAAACAGTGCCGACGAAGCACACCGGGGTATGCCAGGAAATCACGCCGCGGATGAGAAGATAGGCAAAGCCGATCAGAAGCGCCAGCGCACTCGTCTCGCCCAGGCAGCCGCCGTGGTTGCCGAGCAGAAGTGTGAGATAATTGACCGACTCTCCGTTTGCCATCATGGCAAGCGGCGTTGCGCTTGACACGGCGTCCGGGAAAACCCACGCGGTCATGCTCTTCGAGAACGCGAGGAACATGACGATACGCGCCGTGATGGCGGGGTTGGCAAAGTTCTTGCCGATGCCGCCGAACAGACCCTTGACGGCGACCATCGCAACCAGCGCGCCGAAGACCGCCTGCCACAGCGGAATCGAGACCGGCAGGTTCATCGCCAGCAGCACGCCGGTGACTGCCGCAGACAGATCACAGATGGTGCTGGGCTTGCCGCAGAGCTTTTCAAAGCCCCACTCGAAGAAGACGCAGGCCGCCGTTGTGACCGCAACCACCAGCAGCGCGCGCAGCCCGAAGACGACGCAGCCCGCAATCAGCGCAGGACACAGTGCGATGAGGACGTCGCGCATGATCACTGCGGTTGAATTTTTCGTTGTTACATGCGGCGAAGCCGCAACAATCTGACTCATTTTGCCGCCTCCTTCTGCTTTTCGGCTTCCGCCTTTGCCTTGAGCGCATTCTTATAAGCCATAACCTGCGCCTTTGCCAGCTTGTTGGTCTGGACCAGCGGCCGGTGCGCCGGACAGATGTAAGCGCAGCAGCCGCACTCCATGCAAAGGTTGACCTTCAGATGCATGAGGCGCTCGATGTTGCCCTTCTTGTAAGCCGTCTCCATCTCGCACGGCATCAGGCTCAGCGGACAGTGCGCGATGCACTTGCCGCACTTGATGCAGGCGGTGGGCTCGGGCGGGGTCGCTTCGGCTTCTCCGAAGGCAAGAATCGCGTTGGTGTTTTTAAGAATCGGCTGCTCCAGATCCGGCACCGCAATGCCCATCATGGGTCCGCCGTAAAGAACCATCCTCGGCTCTTCCTTGAATCCGCCGGTCGCCTCGAACACATCCTTCATCCGCATGCCGATCGGAACCAGCACGTTCATGGGATTTTTAACCGCCGAGCCGTCGACCGTCACGCACTTTTTGACCAGCGGAAGACCGGTTCTGCAATATCTTGCGATGGACGAAATCGTCGTACAGTTGAGAACCACCGCGCCGACGTCCAGCGGAAGCTTTCCTTCGGGGACCTTCTCGCCCGTCACATGGTAAATGAGGACCTTCTCGCCGCCCTGCGGGTACATCGCCTTGAGCGGCATGACCTCCATGTTCTGCTCATTTTTCACAAGCTCTCTGTAGCGCGCGATGCACTCGGGCTTGTTGTCCTCGATGCCGAAGACGATACGCGGCACCTTCAAAAACTTCTGAAGCAGCCTGCAGCCCGCAATCACATCGAATGAGTAGTCGATCATAGCGCGCGTATCGGAGGTGATGTACGGCTCGCACTCGGCGCCGTTGATGATGACGCACTTGATCTGATCCAGGTTCTTGACCGTCAGCTTGACGACCGTCGGGAAGCCCGCGCCGCCGAGACCCACCAGGCCGCTGGCACGCACGGCGTCCAGGAAATCCTGCATGGTATCCAGCTTCGGAGGCGCAATGCCCTCCCAGCGGGCATCTAACCCGTCGGATTCAATTTCAACTGTCTGCA